>JBEKJX010000183.1:0-5975 GCA_050011015.1 Smithella sp. | reverse complement strand
TCCCTGTTGCAAAGAAGTATACGCGATTGATGAAAACAATTACAGCGGGCCGCAGGATAACATGGGTATGCCCGATCATGCATTTTTACAGGCACGGCAACCGGCGCAACTGGCGCTCTTCTATGGCGGAATGAGCAACTCTATTCCCCGCATGTTTTCGGTAGCCCGGCAGTACAAGGGTTTTGGCGCCATCACCATTGCCGGAGGCAGCCACGTGGATGCGCTGCCGCAGGAAGCGCTTTCTTCCGGCATTGATATTGTCGTTCATGGTGAAGGAGAAGAAACGATCAAAGAATTGCTGGCTGTATTGGCGGACAATGATGATGTTACCCTGAACCGGTACGGTTTGGCTGCCGTTTCGGGGATTAGCTTCCTTGATGAAAACGGAGCCTATGTCTTTACCGGCAGACGCCAGCCGATAGAAAATCTAAATGCATTAGCCGATACGGACCTGACGCTGGTTAAATTCCTGAAAAAGAGATGGAGCGCCATTCCCGTTAACCGGGGGCGCGGCTGTAACTGGAATTGCGAATTTTGTGTAGTGAACAGGCAATATGGACGTTATAAATCAGCGGCAGTTGAGAAAGCCTTGCGGCAGGTCATTAAATATTCTGATTTGGGATACAGGGATTTCTTTTTCACCGATGATAATTTTGCACAGAATCCGGACGAAGCCATTGCGCTGTGCAGGGCGATCGGCGATTACAAAAGAAAATTCCGGAAAAAAATAGATTTGATTGTCCAGGTGCGCACGGAAGTGGCGGAAAACGACGAATTGATTGAGGCGATGCGCCGGGCCGGCGTGACCACACTTGCCATCGGTTACGAAAGCCCGATCAATGAAGAATTGCGGGCGATGCGCAAAGGCGTGACTGTGGAAAAATTGATTTCCCGTTCCCAAAAACTCTCCAACTATTTTTATCTGCACGGCATGTTCATTTTCGGATATCCCGCAAAAAAAAATGCACTGGAGAGCACTTTCTTTACGATTAAACAGCGGGCTGAATATTTTAAAAAGTTTTTCAAAAAATCGGGAATAGATACGATCCAATTACTCAATGCCGTTCCGTTGCCCGGTTCCGAGCTCAGAGCGCGGCTGGAGAGCGAAGGCCGGATTCTGCCTCTTTCGATGGTCGGCTGGGATAAATATGACGGGCTGTTCCTTTGTTACGATCCGAAACCGGACGGGTTGGATGCGTTTGAACTGCAAAACATGCCCAAGATGCTGATGAAAAAAAAGTACCTCGGGGGATTCATCAGCCGGAAATTAAATTACGGCAACTGGCTGAACTGGGTTTATATTGCCACCATCGGATTTCTCATCCAGTTTGTCGTTTTTTATTTCCTCCGGTTTACTCGTAATTTGCTGCAAAAACAGAAAACGAGAAATGCGCGGCGTCGTGATCTCCCGATGCATACTCTTTTCACCGTTCCGCTGGCTAATACATGGAAAGACATAAAACGAAGATGGAGGAATCTGTTTATCAAGACCTACGCGGGAGCAATTGCGAAGAAATGGCTTAAAGAATACCGCAGCAGCGAATACATAAACACACTAAAGCAACTATAACTTATAAACAGCAAATATTTATCAAAGGAAAAAACTATGAAAAGAATAATTCTGTCGGCAATGGTTTTGGTGATGCTGCTGATATCTATCGGAGGATGTTGGCCATGGAAGGATGAAGGCGCTAGAGATAGAAGACATGACCAGGATGGAACGCATGGAGATTCAGAAGATCAGGAGGGGCCTGGAGGTCCCGGGGGCGGAGGCCCCGGAGGCGCCGGAGGTGGACATTAGGAATGACAGGAGAGAGGCTGCATAACATCAGGATAATGAGGTCTTGCAATGTCCCTCAATATGATGAGGTTCCGCCAAATGTTGAGGCCAAACGAATCATTGCATATTTTCCACCATGCACTCCCGTTAATCTAACTACTTGTTATAGAAGGATGAATTAAAATATATGATTCTTCTTCGGTTATTGGCAGACTACTTGCTATTATATTTAGGGTACTTTTAATCATAAAAATGGAGGCGTTTTTTTATGATCATGGCAATCATACGAATGAATGTCCTTACCGAGAAGCGCATGGAATTGTCGCAGACGATTGCTTCGCTGTCCGATTCCATAAGGCTGGAGAAGGGATGCCGGCGCTGCGAATTCTGTCAAAGTATCGAGGATGAAAATAAACTCTTTATTCTTGAAGAATGGGATACTCAGGAAAACCTTACGGCCCACCTGAAGTCGGAACATTTCAGCGTGCTTCGGGGGGCGATGAACTTTCTCAGGGAGCCTTATGAGAGGACGTTTTACAGCGTTTTCCATCCTACAGGGATAGAGAAAATTTAATGGATAGATTGCTTCTTACGAAATGTCTTAGCGGTAGTAATAACGTAATCTAAGACAAATATCGGAGTCGCAGGTCGAAGAAACTGCAACACCAGAGAAAAGCACAGTTAGATATAATGATGAACCATGCCAATAGGATGCTCTAGCAGTCATTACCGGGTGCAGGGAGACAGAAAATGGCCGTGAAAAAAACCGCGACAAGATTCCGGGAATTCTCAAACAGCGTCATCGACACTATACGTGAACCCTTGATCGCTCTGGAACAGGATCTAAGGGTGGTCACCGCAACAAGATCCAGGGAATTCTCAAACAGCGTCATCGACACTATACGTGAACCCTTGATCGCTCTGGATCAGGATCTAAGGGTGGTCACCGCCAGCCGTTCGTTCTATGAATTCTTTAAAGTTAAACCCGAAGAGACCGAGGGACAGCTTATTTATGATCTGGGAAATAAACAGTGGGATATACCCAAACTAAGGGACCTTCTGGAAACCATTCTTCCCCAAAAGACAACCTTTGACAACTATGAGATCGAACACGATTTTGCCACCATCGGCAGGCGCACCATGCTTTTAAATGCCCGGCAGATTCAAAGAGTGTTGGGAAAAGAGCGGATAATCCTTCTGGCTATAGAGGACATCACCGAGCATAAAAGATTGGAAGACATATTGACGGAGTCTGAAGAACTCTACAAGGGTGTTTTTAATACTGCAAGCGACGGGATTTTTCTACTCGAAAAACGCGAAGGGAAGATAATCCATATTAATCCGTCTGCCGAGAAGATGTTGGGTTATTCCACAAAAGAGAGCATCGGAAATAAACTTCATGATGTTGGTTTTATATTCGATATGGGTGATTTCCAAACAATGATGCAAAATTTGAACAAAAACGGCATCATTAACTACACGAATGTTCCATTAACAACGAAGTCCGGGCAGTTTATATACACGGATATATATCTCGTGAACAAGACAAAGGTCGTGCAATGTAACATTCGAGACATCACCGAACGTAAGTCAGCACAGGAAACGTTACGCGAGACAGAGGAGAGATTTGCCGCCGCCTTTCATGCGTCACCGAACCTGATAGCCATCACCCGAATGGTCGATGGCAAGATCCTGGATATCAACGAGGGTTACTCGAAACTGCTGGGATATTCACGCGGCGAATCCATCGGCAGGACAACGAAAGAACTTTCCATCTGGGCTGATCCGGCGGACCGTGCCACATTCGTCGGCAGGCTGGAAAAATTCGGTGAAATTAACGGCTTCGAGACTACATTTCGGCGTAATGACGGCACTTTGCTCACAGTTCTTAACTCCGCAAGGATCATAGAGCTTCAGGGCGAAAAATATATCCTATTGGTTGCCTATGATATCACTGAACGCAAGCAGGCGGAAGATGCTTTGAAGGAAAGTGAAAGAAAATATCGCCTGCTGGCTGATAATATCCAGGACGTTATTTTCGTTTTGGATATGAATTTGAAGTACACCTATATCAGCCCTTCCGTAAAAACCATGAGGGGATATGAACCTGAAGAAGTGTTGAAACAACAATCCATTGAGCATGTATTGACACCATCATCCCATGATCTTGCGATGAAGACCATATCCGATATCATGGAGCTGGAGAAATCCGGACCTAGAGAAAATGCCCCCTTGTCACGGACGTTTCAGTTGGAAATGAAGCGAAAAGACGGGACCACCTTGTGGACGGAGGTGAAGTTTTCCTTTATCAGAGATGAAAATCAGCGACCGATAGCCATTATGGGTGTAACCCGTGACATCACCGAGCGCAAGAAGGCCGATGAGAAACTTCTGCAGATACTAGAAAAACTCAGGAAAGCCTTTGGTTCCACCATTCAGGTCATGGTATCCGCTGTAGAGATGAGAGATCCCTATACGGCTGGTCACCAGCTCCAGGTTGCAAACCTTGCTTGTGCCATCGCCAGGGAAATGGGATTGCCTGATGATAAAATCGAGGGGATCCAAATGGCAGGTTTCATCCATGACATCGGGAAATTATCGATACCCGCGGAAATATTGTCCAAGCCCACCAAGCTGACAAACCTTGAATTTTCCCTGATTAAAGAACACCCTCAAAGCGGGTACGAAATGCTGAAGAATGTGGACTCTCCCTGGCCGCTGGCGCAAATTGTTTACCAGCACCACGAACGGACGAACGGTTCAGGCTATCCAAGAAATCTGAAAGGGGATGAAATTCTTCCGGAGGCGCGAATTATGGCTGTTGCAGACGTGGTGGAGGCCATGGCTTCTCACCGTCCTTATCGTGCGTCCCTTGGTATTGAGGCAGCCCTGGAAGAGATCGAGAAAAATAAAGGAATTCTTTATGACGATGCTGTCGCCGATGCCTGCCTGAGATTATTTAGAGAGAAAGGCTATCAGCTTACATAAGATGGAGAAAACAAAACCTTTCATTTAATGATTTATTCGATAGGTATGAAAATAAGAACAAACATTGCTGCTGATGCACTAAGCAGGGGGAATTTATGGATCAGCCTCTGCGGGTGTTGATAGTCGAAGATTCAGAAGATGATGCCACTTTCCTGTTACGCGTCCTGCGTCGTGAAGGCTATAAGGTCGTTTACGAGAGAGTTGATACTCCTGCTGCCATGCGTACCGCATTGGAAAATCAGGAGTGGGATGTGATCACTTCCGACCACGCCATGCCCCACTTCAGCGCTCCCAAAGCCCTGGAACTTGCCAGGAAATTACACCCGGAATTACCTTTCATCATTGTCTCCGGAGAAATTGATCTCAATCTGGTTGTTTCGCTGATGAAATATGGCGCACATGACTATATCCAAAAAACGGAGTTGTCCCGCCTGGTCCCGGCAATCAGGCGTGAGCTGGATAAGGCAAAAATGCACTGTGAACACCAACAGGTTAAGGATGCGCTGGAAATATCTGAAAATCGTTATCGGCGGCTCTTTGAAACGGCTCAGGATGGGATATTGATTCTTGATGCAGACACAGGCCGGATACAAGATGTGAACCCGTTCCTGATGGAAATGCTGGGCTATTCGAAGGAAGAGTTTTCAGGAAAGAATCTTTGGGAAATCGGGGTATTTAAAGATATTGAAGAATCAAAGAACATTTTCTTAAAATTACAGAAAGAAGGATATGTCCGCTATGAAGATTTGCCGCTGGAGACAAAAGGAGGAAAGCCAATGGCGGTGGAATTTGTCAGCAATGTCTATCTTGTCAATCATGACAAAGTAATTCAATGCAATATCCGCGATATTACCGAACGCAGGAAAGCCGAGAAGATGTTGCAGGAAAGCGAACAGAAATACAGGGAACTGAGTATCATTGACGACCTCACCCAGCTTTATAATTCCAGATATTTTTATTCGCAGCTTGAAAGAGAAATAGAGCGGTCAAAGCGCTATAAACAGCCATTAACCCTTATTTTGCTGGATATCGACAAATTCAAGGAGTTCAACCATGCATACGGCCATATAGAAGGAGATCAGGTCTTGCGGCGGCTTGGTCAGATATTTAAAAGATGCCTGCGCGAGACAGATTCCGCTTATCGTTATGGCGGCGAAGAATTCACCATCATTTTGCCTGCAACAACCAGTGTGGATGGCGCAATTAC
>JBEKJX010000182.1:0-5983 GCA_050011015.1 Smithella sp. | reverse complement strand
CTCTGCGCCAATTTTTAATTTCTTTTTCCCTTGCGATTGCAGCGTTAACATCATTAGTCTGTTCAAAGTAAATTAATTTACAGAGATTATATTTAGATGTAAAACCAGTAATCAGTTTATTTTTATGCTCATAAATACGTCGACATAGATCATTTGTCATACCAACATAGATAACCCTTTTATTCCAGTTGGTCAAAAGATACACAAAATAGTTGTTAGTAAAGACCATACTAAATCATTATCATGTCATTCCGTTGTGATACTTTTAAAACTATCATTCCTGTCCGCCGCATCCGTGCCCCACTGTCATTCCGAACCGCCATAGGCGCGTGAGGAATCTTAAAGAGCTTTGCTTCGAAGTGACAAAAGTGCTTCGGTGTCCCTATGTCATTCCTGTCCGTCGCATCCGCGCCCCTATGTCATTCCGAACCGCCATAGGCGCGTGAGGAATCTTAAATCTTAATTACTTAACTACTTAAATCTGTTTTTTCTATTCTCCATTCCCTGTTCTTTACTTAACCCTTAATTACTTAAATCTTAAAACACATTTTAAATCTTCTAAAGTGAATTATAAATACTTATAGATCGTTTAGTTACTTCATCTCTAGCCGATTTCATTTTTTCATATCCTTGTTGATGAAGTATTAAATATTTTTTATCACCCGTGATTAAGTATTGTTTGTAAAAATCAAGTGAATCCATAGATGTTTTCTGAATATCACTAAATATCTTTTCAAGTTCAGTAATTTGTTCATCCACTGATTTATCTTTCTTATATTTTGAGTTTATTTCCCTAAAAAAATTAGTAAGGTCAATATAAACTTGGTTTTTCTTCACAAGAATTTTTTTATATTCATCAATTTTTAATATCTTATCTTTCACTTCTGACTCAGTTGTTGTTTTAGAACCAATAATTTTTACATATTCAACACCTTGTGCATCTATCATTTCAATTCGTCCCTTGTTATTATTCATAAACTCTTCAAGTTCTTTATTTTTTTGATGTCCTTCCAAATAACCCACTGTTCCTAATACTAACGTACCTATTAAATAGAAGGATAAGACACCAGAAACAAACGATGTTGTATTGGAATCCGGTTTAAACTTCATTTTAAATAGTCCTTTGTTAGGAAGGAACTTTTTCAACCAAAAGTAAAATATTATTGTAATAACTAAACCCAATATTTTTATAGAAAATGAAGTTAGGTTATATGTATTCGTAATCTTCAAAATGTAACCCACATAGAAACAGACTAATACTAACCATCCCCAACTTCTCTCAGTCTTCTGTGGTAGATGTTTCTGGTCATTTGATGAAATACCCTGTTCACATTCTTTTTCAAAAGTTGTCTGTCTATTATCTTGGGGTTCAGTATTTGTTTTTTTATTGACAACAACTGAGGAGGGGTCAGTCACTGTATTTTGTTTTTCCTTTATTTCTACTTTTGCACCACATGAATAACAAACGACTGAGTCATCAGGGATTTCTTTCCCACACTTAGAACAAAACATTTTCAAATCTCCATTATCCACTATTTACTATCCACCATTCACTCTTCTCTATTCACCCTTCACCATCTCTTGTCCTCACCTCGTCGCCACAGCCATCACTTTTTCTACCGCCTTAACCATATTATTCATATCATCCTCAGACAATGTCGGATGAACAAGAAACATCAGGCTTGTTTCGCCCAGCTCTTTCGCGACAGGCAATCGCGCCGAAGGGCGCAGACCATTATCGTCAAATGCCTTTTCGAGATATATTTCACTGCAACTGCCGCTGAAACAGGGAACTCTTTGCTCCAATATACAACTTAATATTTTATCACGATTCCAGCCGGGTCTCAGCTCTTCCGGGCGCACAAAAACGTAATATTTATAATAGGAATGATAAAAATCGGTTGATGGCGTTGTAACCCGAAGAGCCTTTAACCCGGAAAAATTCTTCGTAAGAATAGCCGCGTTCCGGCGCCGGATAGTTACCCAGTCCCGAAGCTTATGGAGTTGCCTTCTGCCAATGGCAGCCTGCATCTCCGTCATTCTCCAGTTAGTTCCGAATGATTCATGAAGCCAGCGGAATCCCAGTGGATGCTGGCGGTTATAAACCGCATCGTAACTCTTGCCATGATCCTTAAATGCCCAGCAAAAGGACCAGATATCGTCATCATTAGTAAGCAGCATACCGCCCTCTCCGCCGGTTGTCATAATCTTATCCTGACAGAACGAAAAGGCCGCTGCATGTCCGAATGAGCCCACGGGTTTTCCTTTATATAAAGCGCCGTGCGCCTGAGCGCAATCTTCAATTACCTTCAATCCGTATTCATCAGCAAGCGCCATTATAGAATCCATATCACATGGCCATCCCGCCAGATGAACAGCAATTATAGCCTTTGTTCTTGGCGTTATTACTTTACGGATTGTTGCGGAAGTTATATTCTGACTTTCACAATCCACATCGGCAAAAACAGGTTTTGCGTCCTGCATCAGTGCACAGCTGGCCGAAGCGATAAAAGTCCGCGGTGTTACAACTACCTCATCATCAAAGCTCACTCCCATGGCCTTTAACGCCAGTTCCAGCGACACAGTTCCATTGGCCAGAGCAACCGCATGCTTGACATTACAAGCATCAGCAAACTCCTCCTGAAATTTTTCCACCTCTTGACCTGTCCACTTATTAACTTTGCCGCTGCGCAAAACAGCCGCGGCGGAAAGAACCTCATCATCTTCAAAATACGGCCATGCGGATTCTGCCGAGAGGCCTTCGGGTGGAACCCAGCCGTCCTGTTGCGAAAGCACCGTCAGTTCCCGGACAATTTTTTCAATCCGCGGATCGAAGGAATTTGATGGCGCGATATAATAATAACGGGAAAAGCCGGCCCAGAGCAATCGAACCGATAAAATTAAAGTAAATATAAAAAATAATGTTGCCATCATCGTGCTGCGTGGCATAAAAGTATGAGTCATGAAAATCAATGATAGGAACATAAAAAAGGCCAGGCTGACACCGCTGCCGACATTTGGAATAATATTCAGGTAAGTAATATTCTGCGTGCCGCGATAAAGCCCGTTTGAGATATAGGAAAATAAACAACAAAAAGTCAGCAGCGGAACATTATCCAGCCAGACATGGACAACCATATTATTAAAAAAAGTCTGCGGAGTTTTATCCCATGTAAAACCCCAGAAAAAAACGGTAACGAGTATTCCAAGAAGAAATCCAAAATTACTCAGAAAAAGATCCAATACCACCCTGGCAAGAAAACCTTTTGTTGAGAAATCGGTTTTTGTCCGATTATTCCACCATCTAACTAATCTCATGCTTAAACCCTTCCAAACTTAAATCTTCTCTCTTCACCCTTCACTTTTCACTTTTCCCCCTTAATTACTTAAACCTGTCATTCCGCATCCGCCATATCCGCGCCCCTCTGTCATTCCTGCCCCGCCACATTCGCGCCCCTATGTCATTCCGAACCGCCATAGGCGCGTGAGGAATCTTAATTACTTAAATCTTAATTACTTAAATCTATTTTTTTCTTAATGTAGAACATTGAATATAGAACTTTTTTTCTCTTCACTTTTCACCATTCACCTTTCACTTCTTTCAACATAGAACATAGAACATAGAATGTAGAACTGTTTTTTCTCTTCACTCTTCACAAATCACCCTTCACTGATATTATTGAAAGTTTTTTCTTTGAGCAAAATTACAATCTGAGAGAAAATACCGCTGGCTGAATCAATGAGCACATCAACAGGAGAAGAAGTCCTCGAAGGAATAAATGATTGATGATACTCATCACTCATTGCAATGAATATAACCAGAATAACAGAATACACTGCCCATCGCGAACTCCATTTTTCCGAAGATTCACCACAAAAAGCATGAAATAATAGAAGTCCCAAAACAAAATATACAAAGAAATGTGCAGATTTTCTTATCAAACCATGCATCATGTTGGCATCCTGCGGAGAAAGCCGGGAAAACAGGAAATGTAAAACCGGCATAATAAATCGGGAAGTATGTTCATAAGAGAATGTATCGGTCGAAAACCAGAATATAATGCACAACCAGAAAAGAACTGGAATCCAGTATTTTATTAACTTAATGAAGTCTCTATTCAAATTCAATAACTTTCATTCAACATAAATATGTCTTTTCTATTCCCTCTTCACCTTTCACATTTCACTTCTTTCAACATAGAATGTAGAACTGTTTTTTCTCTTCACTCTTCTCTCTTCACCCTTCACAGTTTTTTTTCTTAATTACTTAATTACTTAAATCTTAATTACTTAATTACTTAAAAATGTCATTCCGAACCGCCATAGGCGCGTGAGGAATCTTAATTACTTAACTACTTAAATCTTCTCTATTCCCCATCCACCATCCATCATCTACTATCCACTCTTAAACCTTAACTACTTAAATCTTAAAACTGTCATTTCGCTGTAAAGGTTTTGCGGGAATGCCGCCCCATGTTTGCCCTGGTGGTATTGACTTTATTACGCATGCCCCCGCTCCAATAATCGCGTCATCGCCGATTACTATCGGTTCATTCTGTGTGCCATTTATAATCACCGCACCGGTTCCGATGTAAACCCTCTTGCCAATATGAACATAACCCGATATATGAACACCAGGCGCCAGTGTTGCAAAATCACCCATAATCACATCATGTCCGATTGTACAAGCCAGGTTAATCTGAACGTGTTTTCCAAGAACAATGTTAGTTGTCAAGATATTGCCGGCACAGATAACCGTGCCATCACCGATTTCAATCCATTTTGACATCTCCACACTTTGATGTATCAGAGTCGCAAAATTAAAACCGGCAACGCGTGAATTTTCCATCGTCACTTCGCGCTCTTTGGGCACACCTATGCCGCTAACCACAAATACATCGGGATATTTTCTCTTAACCACTGACAGCGGCAATACTTCAAGATCATTCAATTTCGTTCCGCAAATATTTTCATCGTCGTCGATAAAGCAAACAACCTTTAATTTTTCACCATTGATCAAGATAGATTGTGTAAGCCACGCCATTTCACGTCCGAAACCGCCAGCGCCATAAATGGCAATTTTTGTTTTTCCCATTATATTACACCAAATCCCTTTCTATTGCTGAAACTCTTCCATTGTTGCCTGACCTTTTTGATTAATACCTTCTCATTTCGCTTCGAAATGTAATTATATTATCCAGTGAGGACACTTTAATACAATGATCAGGTGTTGAAATATCGTAATGCAGTGATCCCACCTGCCTAATACTGATAGAGGGTATCCAGTCGAGACTGGCGGGAGCAGTGAAATCTTTTAACGGTTTATCTGCAATATAAATATATGAACTGCCAGGCAATGACCCTTGTGCTCTTTAAAAGCTTCGACATTTGGTTTATTTTAGCCGGAGCCGAGATCATGCGTCACGATAATATTACGGAAATATTTTCCAATATCAAGTGCTTTAATTTTTGCCTATTGAGAGATTACAGATCCATTCGTAATCAACATCAAGTCTTCTTTTTAAACGGAGCACAATAAATCGGGAAATAATTATCAGACGCTATTTCACAACCGCATGCTTCTAACCAATGTTTTTTTTGAGCAATAAGTTTGTCATATATTTGAGGTTCTAAAATTGATTTCATGACTTCAAATGAAAAATTTAATTTTGAAAAACCCGATTTAAAATGAAAAATAGAATCTCGCGTTGATCCTAATCCGCCGCCAAGGTGAAACCATTTATATCCTTGGCTTGTACCCCACTTTCGAACCTCATCAATGATGACCTTGCTACTGGAATAATTCAACCACTTGTTCGATGTGCCCGAAAGATGATATTGAATAACTTCACCAGTTATTAAAAACAGGGAAGCGCTAATAATATCATCATTTTTTTTTGCAACAAAAAGCTTAATTCTATCACCCAATAAATTCCTTAAATCGTTGAAATAATTCTTAGAGAAGAAATAATATTCTAGCGCA
>JBEKJX010000181.1:0-5990 GCA_050011015.1 Smithella sp. | reverse complement strand
TGAATTACATTTTGACCATGACTTGCCTTATTCCAAAGGTGGTACTAGCATTACAGCAGAAAATGTACGTATACTTTGTGCAAGGCATAATTTACAGAAGTCCAATAAAATTGAATAAAAAAATATACGATTTTTCAGGAGGTAAATTATGAAACGTCCGGCGTCTTTAGTAGTTGGTATTTTACTTCTTTTATTGGCAGGCGCTCAGTTATGCCGTTATCTTTTTGAAGTCAAGGTAGTTGCCGCGGGGATGGAAATCCCCGTCTGGCCCAGCGCTGTTGCCGCTATTGTTTTGGCTGTGC
Organism: Smithella sp.; assembly: GCA_050011015.1. Lineage (GTDB taxonomy): Bacteria > Desulfobacterota > Syntrophia > Syntrophales > Smithellaceae > Smithella. Next base: position 5,688 of record JBEKJX010000181.1, on the reverse strand, counting down.
TTGCCGTATGGCTTCTTAAAGAAAGAAAAGAAGAATAAAAATACTTCTATGACACTTCGATTTTTTTCGGATAACGAGGCGGCAAGGAGGATGCTCCGGAGGCGTATATAAATATACGTTGAGGAAACCGACGACGCAGCCAACAAAGTTAGGCGAAAAAAAGCGGAATGGCATGTTAAGTGTCCCAGATGAAAATGACACCGCTTGTGGGGAAAATCCATTCTTTATCGGATATTTTAATGTCAATAGATTTATCTTTCCTTTTCGATACGGAAGGTTGGGGATGCCTTCCGGAAAAAAAGCTCTCTTCCCTGACATTCTTTAAATTTGCCTTTTCGTAATTGAAGTTAATCTCCAATCCTCTTGTCGGATAGACAAGGTACACGGGAAAGATTTTGTTGTCCTTTGCCTGCCAGGTGGCAATTTCTATTTCAATTTTGACTTCGTTGTTTATCTTTTCTTTGAGTTTTTCAGAGCCGCACCATACTTCGTAGCCGCGCTTGGTTTTTTTTGTTTCGATAATAGGAATGTCTTCGTTATCAATAAGCACCCGTTCAACGGTAAAATCGCGTTCCATGGATAAATTCGTGCCGTCGGTTAAAAGACAGCGGTATTCGCAGCGCGGATCTTCAAACAACGCGGCTAATTGTGAATGATTAGAGGCGCAGCCGATCATAAAAATATTGTCGCGAATTGTTTTTTTGTATTCAATGTGCGTGCTGACGCGAAAGTAGTTTTCGGCATGCACGGTGTTTTTTTTGATTTTTGGCAATTTCCCTATGCGGATGTTGTAACGGAAGCCGGAACGCAGTTCGAGCCTGCGGTCTTCCTTGCCGAAAAGGGTTTCAAACATCTCGTAGTAAATGGCGTTGCCCAGTTCCGCATCGCGAGCGCGGGTTTGCAGGCAATGACGGATAATATGATCAATACGGGAGATGGATTTTTCTTCGTCGGGAATAAATATCCGCCGCAGTCGGGGCTCTATGGCTTCCTTTTTACCTTTTTGTATAAAAACACGGGGCGCTCTTTTCCCCAATGCGCAGAGAACCTCGTAACTGATGGTTTGTGCTTTGGCGGCAATTTCATTGGCGCTTATGTAATCGTTCCCCTGTTTTCCCAGAAGAACTACTTCATCGCCCACTTTGCAATTCGGGATTTGAGTGACGTCAATGGTGCACATGTCCATGGAAATACGTCCGACAATGGACGCCCGTTGGCCGCGGATTAACGCCTCGCCCTGATTGGAAAGAATGAAGGCGTAACCGTCTCCGTAGCCAACCGGAATTGTCGCTATGCGCGTCTGTCTTGAAGTAACGTAGGCGCTGTTATAACCAATACCGTAGCCGGGGGGAAAATCTTTGAGCAAAACAACGCTGGTTTTAAAAGACATTACCGGTGCAAGTTTGGCTTTGGATTGATCATCCGGCGATGGATAGATGCCGTAGGTCATGATTCCCGGACGCACCATGTTCAATTTAAAACCGGGATAGTTTAAGACAGCGCCGCTGTTATCTATATGCCGGATGGGAATATCTATTCCTGATCGTTTGATATCGTCAAGTAAATCTGAAAATAATTGCCATTGTTTATCATTGAAGGGAATTATTCTTTCGCTGGAAGCAAGGTGACTAAAAATTCCCTCCAGCGCTATATTGGGCAATTTAGATATTTTGCGGATAAGCTTCATCGCTTCGTTGTGCATTGTTCCGCCGCGCCCCATGCCGGTGTCCACTTCAATATGCACAGGTAATTTATGACCGGATTTAACGAGCGCATCACTGAGTTTTTTCGCGAAAGCCGCGTCTGAAACAGACGGAGTAAGGTTGTATTTGATTATTTGTTCGATTTCCGCGGCGGTTGACGGTCCCAAAATAACAATGGGCTTTTCGATGCCGCTTATCCTGAGCTGAACGCCTTCATCAGCATTGGCAACTCCAAGCATTTGCGCGCCGTTTTCCAACGCGGTATGCGATATCTCTATGGCGCCGTGTCCGTAAGCGTCCGCTTTAACAGCCGGCATGAAACCAACTTTGGGCCCGATAAGTCTTTTTATTTCTTTCAGATTGCTGATAAAATTATCAAGATCAACCTCGACCCAGCTACGATATTTTTGTTGTTTCTTTAATGGCATATTTGAGGATACTATCAAATCATTAATGAAAGTCAAGCCGTCTATGTTTTAAAAAAATCAGCAATTTAACTTGATATTTATTTTTTTTTGATTAAAATGAAAAGAAAACCGGAGGGTGAGTATTAAACCCCTCACAACGAGGAGGAGAGAAATGTCGAGAGCAAAGGCTGGAGATGTTCTGAGTTGTGAAGTATGCGGACTTGCCGTAATTGTAGATGAAGAATGTGGTTGCGCGACGATTGATCTTATTTGCTGTGAAGAGCCGATGGTAAATATTGGTCCGGCAAAAACAAAGAAAATAAGTGCTGTGGCCGCGCCGAAAAAGAAGGAGGTCGTAAAAAAAGTAAAAGCAGCGCCAAAAAAGAAATCTGTTAAAAAGATTGCAAAAAAACCTGTAAAGAAGGCTGTAAAAAAACCGGCAAAAAAGAAATAATTAATTTGCTGTAAGTTAAATATTTGGCCCCAATAAAGCCCCCTTCGCGCCGGGCTCTATTGGGGCTTATTTTTTCTCCCAGAAATGCCATCTTATGTAACCATAGGCGGCAAACTATGTTATACGGGACAAGTCTTTAAACATATCCCAAGAAACATAATTATTCCGGTCTTGTAAGTTCTTAACTTGAAAAATTGCACGAATTCTGATTAATCTTTTGCAAAAGGCATTTTTCCAACATGACAGATAAAAAGAATCCAATTAAAAAAAGCGAAGATTTGGGGTCGTCCGCCCTTAAAGTGAATCTGGAAAGAACAGCCGCAACCATAGAAATCCCGGAGCAATACTCTCCGCTGCTCAAGGTAGTTGAAAATCATTACGGTTTGCGGAAAAAGACCCGCGACCTTCTGATGGAATTAAATCACCCTTTCGTTAACTGGGAATATGTTCTGAAAGAGCTGAAATCAGTTTCCATCGGGGACTTCTATGTTTACAATAAACATCAAGACGGAATTTCCGCTCTTTCCATGCTGTTGCGCATTTATTTTGAAGTTATCAAGTCTTCATCAAATATTGACGTTAAAGACAGCGCGATACATTATTTGTTCGATTATATTGATACGATATTTACTCAGAGCAACGAATTTCTTCCAAGAAATTTATCTTTGTTTCCGGAAATCATAAAATCACTTATGGATATTGTTGGTGAAGATGCGATTGTCTTTAAGAAATGTTCATCTCATCTCAAAAGAATCATCAGGAGCATTTCAGAGAACAACATAAACATTCAAGCGCCCTTATTCGAGGACCTGGTCTATAAGATTTTTAAAATTACATATCAATTCTGGCTCACCCAGCCGGATCCCTCCGGATGGTTTGTAGCAGGAGATGGAGAAACTCAGGAGTCCATTGATGCATACAAACAATTAATCCAGCCCCTGAGCCACGAATATCTCCATTCGCTTATCGAAAAACTGGAAGCCCTTAATCCGGACACGCAGAAAACAGGCAGCGATATCATCAAAAAATATCTGGATATGCCGGATTATTTTCAGATAGTAAATGGATATTTGCTGGCCGCTGATCAACTGGAGAAATCCCCGGCGCATAAGGGTCGCCAGCATCTGGTAAAACTGCGTTTCCTGTTTAACATAATGGATATTTCCAGTCTTGCCGATATTCACGCCAGCGCCTTAAGGGAAATCAATCATTCTCTTAATATGGTTTTTCAAGAAGAAAAAAAAGAAAACCTTAATGACTTTGTGCGCAAGATATTCAGCTTTTTAAAAAGGAATAAATCTAAATATGGATTCAGTGTCGCAATTTTTAATTGCATCACGACGACGGCGAAAGAAGTTTTTGCCCAAAACAGCCATCCCCTCGCGGATACATTTATTGATGAACTGATTGCTTACGGTTTTCAATATCCTGAGATTAAAGGATCAACCGAAGAATGGCAGGTAAAGGTTAATCCGTCTCATATCATCAATATACGTTCATGGCTCGAGATTATCGGGATGAAACCCAGGTGGACAAAAAGATTGATTTCAGCGTTGATAATCAATTTGAAAATCGGAGGGGTTTTTATCCGTGATACAGACCTTATTCAGAAAAATATTTCCGAGTTGCTCAATACCGATATTGCACCGGCGTACGGTCTGATAAAACAGCTTCTTAGAATTTTTCCTGTTTACTTCAGCGAAATCGGCGCTGAAGGAGAATTGAGGGATATTTCAACCAAGGTTGATGAACTTTCCTCACGCAACGATAAGCTGGTGTACTTTTTCCGGAAGCAATCGCACGTTGAGAGCAATAGTCTGCTCGTTAAATTTATTGAAGATATTTTTCAATACTGGAGTTCCGGGAATAAGGATTTTCTCCGCATCCATCTTCCCGATGAAGTGTATGAGCAAATTGTGAATTCCGGAGAGTATTTCGACGGAATGCACAAAGCGTTCAAGCATTTCTTTTCGAAGGTTAATAACAACACCCTGAAATTTCTCGATTGGGACAGTCAAAGAGTTTGCAGGGAACTGCATCATGTAAAGGGCATTAATGAAAGAGATCAGGAGCGAATCAAAATCATGATTCGCATTTACCAGTTGATCTATAAGAAATATTACCCGCAGTTTATTGACTTGTTAAAAGATCTGGAATCAATAAATGCCTTTCCCAAGGCCGATATTGTATCGCTGAAACGCTCACTGAGCATCAAGAATTATTATCGCAGTATTACTATTGTCTTAAAATTTTTATCCATATTGAAAGAAAGAATTATTTCTTCAAAGAAAACGCAGTTTTATGAAAACATATATTACAAAAGGCATATTGCGGCGGGTATTCCTTCAATGTATGGAACCTATTACGAAAAGAAATTCGAGGCCGTTGGCGTATCTCTTAGACTGGAAACCCTGGCGACCATGCTTTTTGAAGAATTAGGTAGATCTCTTAATCTCAAATTCATTACTAAACATACTATCTCCAAGATTCACACATACCTTTGGCTTTATATCAATGCTCTGGAAATTGAAGGCATTGCCACGGAAGGTCTCGCGACTAAAGTCAAATATGTGACAAACGCCTTGCCCATCAAGCAGTTTTCCATAGATCAGTACGTAGACATTTTCCGTTTTATTTCCAAGGATATTCAGGACATTATTCGTAATTATTACATTGATGTCCACAGTTTAAATCTGCCCATTATTATCGGGCAGATTTATAAGCAAAACATTGAGACAGACACAGAATCCGGGCATAAAAAAAATGAAGAATCAATCTATCAGCACTCGGAAAATTTTATCAGAGGAATAATATCTTCCGCCTTTGGCATTCAGGTGTTGGATAATTTTGTCAACTCGGTTATTAAAACTCTGAACGCTGAATCGGAAAAATTCAATGATAACAAACAAATCCTGAAAGTTGTCATGGCTTATAACCCTGAGTTGACGATTTCATCCTTTTACAAAAAGAACAAAAAACTGGATAATCAAATATTGCTCGGGAACAAGGGATATTTTCTCAAAAAACTGGTATCCTTCGGGTTTAATGTACCTCCGGGATTTGTAATAACCACAGAAGTATTCAGAGGCTATGAAGCGGTCTATGGTTATAAATACATCTTTAA
>JBEKJX010000180.1:0-6100 GCA_050011015.1 Smithella sp. | reverse complement strand
CTGAGGGCTGCTGAAATTTACCGCTATTTGCATTAGCATTATTCTCCTCGCATAATACGGGCGTTCCGGATAACAATTCAATTTTCGGATAATTATGAATGTTTAAAGCAGGCCAGGAGGCCATGAATCGGTAGGTCATTCCAGCGCCAACACACATTTGGATAGGCGGTGTACGATGATCGGGCGCATCCGCGTGAAAACCGACTAATTGCATGGGCCCTGCAATCCTATCCCATACGAGTTGGCTATGAAGACCAACTTCTCCAATCTGTTTGCCGCTGTCGATAATACCTATGGGAGCAGCGCTTCCGGCAAAACCACCTTCCCGTAAAACTATTATTCGTGCGGAATTTGCAGGAATTGGTCCTGAAGCTGCCGGCACCATCTGCTTGGTCGAGGCACAGCCGGTCAAGAGAGCAACTACCAGATAAACTGAAATGCAGGTAAGTATAAAAATTCTACGATTCATCAGGCTTACTCCTTGTTATTTTATCATATCAATCAAGATATTTGATTGAATCGGCCTTATAATTGCCATCTGTTATACTTGATCCATTCGTTATAATTGAATATTTTATTTCTACCTTTTTATCTCTTTTTGTACCACTACCGGAGATGTCTTTTCCGCCGGCATCCGTAATGACGGTGGCCCTCAATACATAAAAAGTTTCCTGGATACCCTTATCGTCTGTAACCACAATCTTATTGTATGGCGCCGACCATCCCCCAAGAAGTGGAGTAACTTTTTCAACCTTGCCTATAAATATTTTAGTTTCCTCACCCTTCGCTGATGGCTGCTGCGCGGATTCAGTCTTTGCTGCAATGGTTTTAGTTTCATTCTGTTCACACACGACAGGTGTGCCAGACACCAGTTCAATCTTCGGATACCTATCATTCGAAAAAGTCGGCCAATAGGCTCTAAATTGGTAAATCATTCCAGCCCCGACACAGACCTGCAAAGGCGGTATATATGTAATATCGGAAGGCCACCTCGTATCAAAACTCACCAATTGCATGGGTCCAACAATCCTGTCCCACACGATTTGTCCCCCTGGCCCGATCGCTCCAACCTGCTTGCCGCTATCTATAATGCCGATGGGAACAACCGCTCCACTGAAATCATTGCCTCGTGAAACTACGATTCGTGCGCTGTTGCTGTCAATGGGACCGGTTGCTCTAGGCACTATCTGCTTGGTCGAGGCACAGCCGGTCAAGAGAGCAACGATCAGATAAACTGAAATGCAGGTAAGTATAAAAAATCTGCGATTCATTAGGTTTACTCCTTGGTTAGATATTGATTGCTGATTATAACGTAGACCTTATGTTAAAAAAAATACAAGGGCAAGTCTCAACTTTGTTATAGTATATTTAGTTCGCCAAAACATAAATACCTAACCTAAAGGAGACTTGCCATGGAAAAGAATAACAAACTTGACTTTGGAGGTCAATACATTGAAGAAATCAATCGGATTGATTTTGCCGGGTTCATTCTTTTCAAAATCTATTTAAAACCCGTTCCATCCTTCCATGCATTGCCGATTTTCTCTCCAAAACTCCAATAGCTATTGTCCATCATGGTCAGTAAAAATGCGCCTGCCTTCTCGTAATTGAAACTGTTTTTATCCATGTATTCTTTCTCGGCATAAGCTCCAATAATTTCACCGACAAAAAGCGTATTTGTCGGAAAATCCATTTTCCGGATCAGTTTGCATTCGAGAGATAACGGGCATTCTTCTATAAGAGGCGCTTTTTTGAGAGTTCCATAATGTGCAGTATAAAGATGGGACTTATCCTCTTTAGCTCCGGATATGATGCCAATATAATCGGTCTTCAATAAATCTTTAGCCGTTGGGAAATTTACACTAAATTCTCCATTCTCTATTATGCCTTTCCATGTGTGGTGAGTATTTCCTATACCAATTGCAATCATTGGGGGATTGGCGTTTGCTCGCGTGATCCAGCCAACTGTCATATAATTTTCTCTCCCGTTGCATATTGCGCCGACAATAGATACTGGCATGGGAATAAAAACATTATTGCCGATTTTTTCTTTTATCATAGCTTTACTCCTTTTATACTCGAGGGAATAGGGTACAACAGCGCCCTATTTCCTTAGATAAACTTTTCCCGCGTCAACCATGGACTCTTGCAGGATTTGAGCACTTATTTGAAAAAATCAAAAAGTTCCACTTCAAAAATCAAAGTTGCATTAGGTGGAATTGTTCCCATACCCTTATCGCCATAAGCCAGACCAGGTGGTATGATTAGAATACGTTTTTCTCCCTTTTTCATTGAAAGAAAAGCCTCATCCCAACCTTTGATTACCCTACCTGTCCCGACCACAAACAGAAATCGTTGTCCTCGATCCACCGAGCTGTCAAACTTAGTTCCATCAAGTAACCTGCCGGTATAATGAACCTCTACAAGTGCCCCGCTTGTTGGTGTTTCACCAGTTCCTTCCTTCACGATAATATACATCAGACCTGATGAAGTGCGAATCGCATTTGGGTATTTTTCCTTGATTAAAGCCTCTTCTGTGGCAGCCTTCTCTTGCTCTCCTTTGACCACATTTTCTGTGACCAGCGTCTTTTCAGAGGACAAGCTCTTTCCTGCAATAAAAAAGCTGAATAACGTAATTAATAATATACACGCAAAAAATCGAACCTGATTCATATGGTTTCTCCTGGAAAAACAAACTTTGGCTGATCTGCCCCGAATAATTTTACTACAATTTAAGTTAGAATCCAGCCATTTTTTATTGATTGCAGATTGTAGAACTAAATTTATGAAAATAAGGAGAAGAAAGTAAAACTTTTTTAAAAATGAATTGACTCCATCACTGGAAATAAACAGAATTCTCATATCTTTTTATTTCCAGTAAATCAGTATTAATAATATTTAACGATTCTTTAGATGATATTAATTGTGTTTCCCAATAGTCCCTGCCATTTCCATTGTCAAGTTTTATTCATTATTTGATATAAGGGTATTCCGTTAAACATTCGGCTAAGGTAATGCAATATAACAGGCTTTTTTAGAAGTCTTTTGGAATCGTTGCTTCGCAAACCTTTTGGCGGGAGAGACTGCACAAAAAAATAAGGACTTGGGAAAAACTTCCAAGTCCTTATAATGTTTGGTGGCGGTGCAGGGAATCGGACCCCGGACACTATGGATTATTCATAACGCGTCCACATTCTGATAATTTTTACGGTATGGATATCTCTTAGTATTTGATAAATTAAGCGATGCTGAATGTTGATTCTTCGAGAATATGCACCCGAAAGATCACCTATGAGTTTTTCATAGGGTGGTGCATTTCGGTATGGATCCTCTCTGAGTAAGTCCAACAGGCGCATCGTTTGGGGCTTAAGACCGGATTGAGCAATTTTTCTCGCGTCTTTTTTTGCTTGTTTTGTGAAAATCAGTCGCCAACTCACCAGCTAAGATTCTCCTCACACTTTTCAACAGGTGTCTTCAGTCCCTTCTTTATGGACTCCCGCATACCGGGTATTGACGTGAGATACAAAGTTTCTTCTATTGACCGCCAATCCTCTTCGGAAATAAGAACAGCGGAATTTCTCTTACCTACAATCTGAACCGGAACATGCGTATTCCTTACTTCATCCACAAGATTGTATAGACGCTTTCTTGCGTCTGATGCTGTTAAAGTCGTCATAATCCCTGACCTCCTACACGTACGATATATGATACGCCATAATTATGCCAATGTCAAATTATATTAAAAAACTTTTCAATTGATTTTAAATCATGTCAGGGGTTGAGTTATCAGCAAATTGGTGAAACTTGGCGTGATCATTTTGGACACCCGGGACAAAACCCGGGACAACAACGCCCTATTAAAAAGCATCAATAATCGAACATCTGTTTTTTATTGACAACTTCCTGTACTCCTCAGTTTTCAAACATGTAAATTTATGCTAGGTTACAAATGGTAATCGTTAGACAATCTTCATCCATTAATTATTTTCTCATTATACATATATACTGTTAGGGGTGAAAAATTGAAAAAATTTATAACATTGACAGTTCTCTTATTGTTACTTGTCATAGTACCGTTTTCTGTATGCCAAGAATCTTGGCATAGCAAAGTTGCATTTGTGGCGCCCGCAACGTGGAAGCTATTAAAATCGGATACCAATGACAAGGTTGCTACTAAACTTTATTTTTTGCGAAAAGATAAAATAGGTTCGTCAGAACATCCTTCCAATGCTTTGTTGCAGTATTACCCCGTACCGGCATCTGTGACAATTGCGGATGCCGACGGTATAGTTGCATCGCATCTAAAAGGTATTCCACTAATTCTCCAAGCGCAAGACGACTCTATATGGAAAACTTACCTGCTGACCTATCGTGAACGGGGACAACAATACATAGTATTACAACGTATCGGCATTCTGGACGGTGTAGGCGTCGAATTGATGCTGTCTTTCCCTATTCTCGATTGCAAAGAAGGAGAGCCGTTAGCAATGCTCATCCTGAATAAGGATTATGTTCATCAGGAGAAAATGGCAGGCGTGTATTGTTGTAGGTCAAAAGTTGTAGAAATAGTAGACGGTTTTAACGCTGCTTGTCGGACCTTGAAGATTGCAAATGTTGGAGACTATAGAGCAGATGCGCAAATAATAAATCCGCCATCCAAACCGGAGAAGATTTATCGCTACAAAGGACAACCGAACGCAGAAAAGTAAATGAGTAAACGGGAGACACTGAACAGTTGTAGGTGGACTCCTACGGTTTTCTTCCTGTACTCTTCAGTTTATCAATTTCCGATTTTATGCTATCTTACAAATGGTAATAATTGGCGTTTGCAATATTAGCACCGATCAATATAAACAATGTTATGAAGTGGATAATATAGATGATCTCGAAAAATAAAAAGCATATAATTATCGAAGTCATTTTAGTACTGATAATTCTTATTCAAGCTGTTGCAATTTATTTTTTATATAGTCGTTTAAAAAACGATTATTTAAAAGATGGTTTGAAAATGATGTCATACCTTGGTTGCCCAGAAAAATACAATTTCATCACGGACTACCTAAACAAGGGGGAGTATAAAGATTATATTGCATTAGGTGAATACCTGGCTAAGGATGGATATGAAGATAAATTATTATTTACAGGATTAGGTTCAGCTTATTTTATTACAGGCAATGAAAGAAAAGCGGCAGAATATTTAGAGGAATCTCTTAGTGCAGGATACGCATGCGAAGTTGCGAAACCTCATTATGCGGAGACTAATGATCTGGCGGAGGCAATCACAAGATATCGTTTAAGTGAAATATACTCGTTGCTTGGTGAAAAAGAGAAAGCTGATAAAGAATATGAAAAGGCTCATAGTATCGCAAAAAGAATGTATTCTGATAAATATAATAGAGATACTGTCGACAAATATTTTAAATTTAGTTCTATTGTGGAATTACGGAAACGAATCTTAAATAAAAAAGAAAAAAGCTCATAACAAAGACAATCCAGCCACTCGCTGCTCTCCGGCTGTTTTCTATGTTATGAATCAAAGATGATGAAAATATTACCTATTATTACATTACTATTACTACTGCTACTGATAGCGTGTGTAAGCGCAAAGATTCAATATAAAATAACAATACCTGCTGAATGTGGAGACCAAGTTTCTCCTAATTGGGAAACAGAACGACAAAGATATGTGACGGCATATGATGCGTTCTGGTGGCAATGCATAAAAGAAAAGAGCGTTGACTTGGAAAAGCAGTGTGAAGCAACTTGTAACGGCACTTCGTGCGCCACCTATGGGTGTTCGGAAGGAGGGTATGACGCGGAGTGGCAGGTTAACGAATCAATAAAAAAATACGGAAGGGAGCAGACAAAAAAGTATCTTGAGCAACTGCTAAATTCAGGAACATACAAACAGAAAGTTGCACCATATTTTTGATATAGGAACTGAACTCATAACCAGTCGCTAGAGCCGATCACTGCCCAGCTTTTAGGTGCTTTCAAGTTGTAATCCTTAAATTTTATATAACAGAAAATCATTGATAAGTAGGTGGACACCAGTATAGTCCATATAACATTTTTCATAATAAATATTTGTTGATTAACG
>JBEKJX010000179.1:0-6225 GCA_050011015.1 Smithella sp. | reverse complement strand
CCCTCAAAGCCGGAACGACTCTTGCGGGTGTACTGAATATGGTCGCCGAAGTCCGCAATATTTCCGAAATTCCTATTATTCTTTTCGGTTATTTTAACCCTATTTTTGCTTATGGAGCGAAAAAATTTTCTCAAGTCGCCCGCAGGACAGGAGTAGATGGAATTCTGGTAGTTGATCTGCCCTGTGAAGAAGCAGAAGAACTTAGAATTCACACGGACGCCGCAGGCCTTGATTTTATTTCTCTTATTGCTCCAACAACCGGCATAAAAAGATTAAACAAAATTGTCTCCGGAGCTACCGGATTTCTCTATTATATTTCCATAACCGGCATTACAGGCACAGCCGCGCCGAAAATCGACACTATAAAAATCGAAGTTGAAAAAATTCGTAAAATAACCGGATTGCCGGTAGCAATTGGCTTTGGTATATCAAAGCTGCAACAGGCAAGCCAGATTGCGCGTTTTGCCGATGGAGTCGTTATCGGCAGCGCAGTTGTTCGCCTGATTGACGAAAATAAAAATAACCGCGATTTGGTAAAAATAGTTTCCGCTTACGCAAGTGAAATTAAGAAGGCATTGCGCTGATTGGACGCGTGCTTATCGTTTTGTTCCTACAGCATAGTTTTTTTACGGGGAACATATCATTCCATACGTGGTTTATGTTTACGTCCATTCCGCCACAGGATGCCACAATGATATAAGCACGGTGTTTTATAATTAAAACTGCTTCTTGCGGTTAAGATTGCCTTGACATACAAGAATGAAATTCTTATATACTCCAAGCGCATAATATATAAGGTCTCTGGAAAACAAGATTGTACCGATAACTACGGCATTATTAATTGAGCCATTTTGAAATTACTTTAAGTACTTTTCGGTCTGCCGTCTTGAGAGGACAGATTGTTGACTTAATCTATTGAATTCAGTTAATATTTGACAATTATGAAAAAGCCTCGTGATATTAGTCAGATAAAAGATATTCAAGAGCGTATTCTTGAAGCCGCGCTCAATATCATCGTGCAGGAAGGGTTCCCGGCACTTACCATGCGCAGACTTGCATCCAGGATCGGTATGACCGCGCCGAATATTTATAATTACTATCAAAACAAAGACGAAATCTACATATCTTTAGTTATACAGGGATTTGAAATGCTCCATCGCGAACTGATGTCAGTGTGTGATGCTTACGAAGATCCCCTTGAACGCGGGGCAGCACTTGCACGCGCCTACATAAACTTCGGTCTCAAACACAGCAGTTACTACGATATTATGTTCACATATCCCACCCCTAAATATTATGACTACGTAGGAACTCCCCTCGAAAAACTCTCCGAGATCGAATACCGCATATCGATGGATATTGTGACATTGACCATAAAAGCCGTGGAGGCATTGATGGGCGAGGAACATGCAATAGATGATTCGGAGGTTCAGATGCGTTTCATCGCCGCCTGGAGCATGCTTCATGGAATGATATCACTTTATAACAGCAAAGTCGTGCGATACACCTTGCAGGATACTGAAGCAATATACGAAAAACTGATTACCGAGTTTTTACAAATCCTTTTACGCCGCTGATTACACTCTACTTACTAAAACGATTCATCAAGGTAATAATTTTTCTTGACATTTAAATTGAACTAAGTTAAATTGAACTAAGTTAATATTAAATTTAATAATGCTGGAGGTATATATGACAAAGGTAATCGTTCTCGGAGGATGTGGAGCTGTCGGGAGTATCGCCGTGAAAACATTAGCGGCTCAGGATGCTATAACCGAGATAGTAATAGGTGATTGGAATATAGCCCAAGCCCAAACATTGGCGAAGGATCTTGGTCCAAAGGTTTCGGCCATCAAGGTAAATGCCGAAGATAGCGAAAGCATCAAGAATGCTGTCAAGGGATGCGATATTGTGCTCAACTGTGTCGGCCCTTTTTACAAAACCGTAAAGACTATCCTTTCCGTCGTTATCTGGTCTGGTATCAACTACATTGATGTTTGCGATGATGTTGATGTTACAACGGAAATCATGAATATGGACAGTCAGGCGAAGGCAGCGGGGATATTGGCCGTTATCGGCATGGGTAATTCTCCCGGTATCTCAAATCTACTGGGCAAGTTTGCGGCGGAGAACCTGTTGGACGAAACCGACTCGATTGATATATTCCATGCGCACGGCGGCGAACCGATCGAGGGAGAAGGTGTAATAGGCCATCGCTTCCACTGTATGACTATCGACGTCCCCATGTTTCTGGACGGCAAACTTACGTACGTAAAATACTTTGAACCGGATGGCATTGCCCTGCGGCAGAGTTTCGAGTTCCCGATCCTGGGTAAGGTGCCGCTTTATCCTTATCCCCATCCCGAACAGGTGACCATGCCGCGCTATATTAAAACAAGGCAAGTCACAAACAAAGGCTCCGTGATACCAAACGAATACTATAATTTGACGCGTGATCTTTGCGGCCTTGGTCTTGCCAGCAAGGAACCGGTTGACGTAAAAGGCGTTAAGGTAACGCCTTACGATTTTGCCATGGCTTACATTATCAAGCAGCGTGAGCGGATTCTAAAAGAGACCCACTTCGGCAAACAGCGCGGCTGTCTTTCGATCGTGGTGAAAGGCAAAAAAGATGGTAAGTATCGTGAATACCGTTTTCACCTGGCCTCACGCAGTGAGGCGCTCGGAGAAGGCACGGGAATACCTGCTGCCCTTGGTGTTCTCCTCATGCAGCAGGGCAAGATCAGCGCAAAAGGCGTGCTGCCCCCCGAGGGATGCATAAACCCCACCGATCTGCTGGAGCTTGTTCCGAAGGTTATGAAACTCAACAGCAAAAAAGAAGGTGGAGAATCCTTCGGTGGTGTGATCGTCCAGCAGATTGATGAAAACGGAAAAATCACCAACATCGATATTTAAATCTCTATAATGTTGACACCACTCCCCGGCGTGTTGTCAACATTATATCGCAAGGAGAAAAGGGATGGAAACGTATGTTCTGGCAATCGATCACGGCACATCCGGGTTAAAAACCTCCATCATTTCAATGCATGGAGATGTTGTAGCCTTCGAGTTCGAGAAGACCCCTATTCACTTCTTCCCCGGAGGCGGGGCCGAGCAGGATCCACAGGATTGGTGGAATGCGCTCGTTACGGCCTCCCGGCGAGTTGTGGCGCGCAAAATAGTCCCTCCGGAGGCAATTATCGCCATCTGCGTTTCCAGCACTTTTTCCAGTACTGTGGCCGTTGACCGGGATGGCAACCATCTCATGAATTCCCTCACATGGATGGATTCAAGAGGCGCCTCTTATATCAGCAAGCTTATGGGCGGCTTCCCCAGCGTGGAAGGATACAACATCTTCAAGATCATGCACTGGATCCCCAAGACAGCAGGGGGACCAACGCTCTCCGGCAAGGATGACATCGCGCATGTCCTGTTCATTCAGCATGAATATCCCCATATTTATGCCAGGACGCACATGTTTCTGCCAAGCAAGGACTATCTAAACCTGAAACTCACGGGCATGTTTGCCTCTTCCTATGACGCCATCCATCTCTTCTGGGTTACAAACACCCGCGATTGCCGGCATATCTTCTATGATGACGCCCTCATAGCAAAGCTCGGTATCCACAAGGACAAACTTCCTCCGCTCAAACGCTCCATAGATATTCTCGGTCGAATAAAACCCGATGTCGCGCGCATGATCGGGATTGGAGAAACCGTGCAGGTAGTAATGGGAGCCGCCGACCATCAGGCCGCGCTTGTCGGTTCCGGAGCAGTGCAGGACTATCAGGGGCATATATATGTCGGAACATCGTCCTGGGTTCAGTGTGTCGTACCCTTTAAAAAGACAGACATGTTTCACTCCATCGCCTCGCTGCCTGCGGCTATACCCGGCAAGTACCAGAGCGTGAACGAACAGGATATTGCCGGCGGCACACTCAATTTTCTGCTCGAAAATATACTCTTCTACAAGAACCGGTTGCTCAAAGGTGAGATACCCGAAGATCCCTATAAAGAACTGAACGAGATCGCTGAAGGAGTGCCGGCCGGCAGCCACAAACTCATTGTCACCCCCTGGCTCAACGGCGAACGAACGCCGGTGGATGATAACACCGTACGAGCAGGGATCTATAATGTTTCGAAGACCACCACCCAGGATGATATAGTAAGGGCCTTCTTTGAAGGCGTGGCTTACAATACCCGCTGGAGTTTCCAGTATGTGGAGCGTTTTGTAGGCCGTCGCCTCGATCCTTTGAGCATTATCGGCGGTGGCGGAAAATCAAATCTATGGTGCCAGATATTCGCCGATGTTTTGAACCGTACTATCCGTCAGGTACAAGACCCTATGCAGGCCAATGGGAGAGGGGCAGCCTTTATCGCTTCCGTCGGTCTGGGATTTACCACCTTTGATGAAATTCCGAAACTGATCAAACACACTAATATTTTTCACCCGAATCCGGCCAACCGGAAAATTTATGATGAGCTCTTCCTTGAGTTCGTAAATATCTACCGCAATAACAAGTCCATCTACAAACGGCTCAATAAGAGTTCAAAATCTTAGCATCACCTGTCCAGAAGAAAGATTTAGAGGAAAGATGAGAGAACAAATACAAAGTGAATTCAGCAGATGGACTCTCATAAATGGTTCTATGGCCGGTGAACCGCAACGTAAAGCACTGCCATCGCTTGATGACTCAAGCGAGATCATCCTCAAGAACGGAATGCTGATTGATATGGTGAGGCCCGGGGTTATCGAAAGGGGAAGCATAAAGTTCGCGCACGGAAAGATTGTGGCTCTTGGTACATCCGGGTTCGATGAAACGAATGCCGAAGTCATTGATCTCAACGGGGCGTACGTGATCCCCGGTCTTATCGATGGACATTGTCACACCACGGCATCCCCCGTATTCGGCACGACCATCTGGAAAATCCCCAGGCTTTTGAGGGAGGGCAAACGGCAGTACACTTTGTGCATTGAAGCAGGAATAACCACTGTGCGCGACATGGGATCATTCCCCCCTATCCTGCACGGAAATATCAAGGACATCGAGCAGGGTTTTCTTATCGGACCGCGCGTGGTCTATTGCAACTCGATCATGAATATCAAAGGCTCGCACCCGGATGTAAAGCCCACGGATGTGAGCATATTCGCCGAAATAGTTAAGCCGCTGATCGGATTGATACCGATTAATTTCGAGACCATGGACGATTTGAAGGCGGCTCTGAAGGATAATGCGCGGGGAGCTTCCTTTATCAAAATCACCGGAGATAACAAATCCATATTCTGCAAGCCGGGAAACATTCCTGTTTACAGCGATGAACACCTCCGCGAGATTTTTAACTTTGCCGAAAAGCACCATTTGCCGGTTGCCTGCCATAACCATCGCAAATGGGGTTTTGACCGCATCACCCGGTACCCGATTCATTCCCTGGAACACATGATCGGGGATGCCGATCTTTCAGAGGCGGAAATCGTACGCATGGCCAGACAGAATATCTCCATCGTACCGACCATGGCTATCGCCCAGTCCTACCTGCTTGAGGAGGCGTACGCCAACGGTATCCCCAAACAGTTCCGGACGGATTTCATCATGAACGAAATAGCTATCCGGAATAGTTACCTTAATAACGAGGCGCAGCATCACTTCGATCCAGAGCTCATCCAATACACCATCGACGAACTGAAGTACTACCAGGCGCTCGGGTGGGATCATTTAATCGAGCACAAAAAATACCTCGTGAACCCCGACCTGTATTTCGGGATCATGCTGCACGGTCCGGAGAACCTGCGCAAGATGAAAGATGCCGGTGTTCTGATTGGGTGCGGAATAGACGCCGGAATGCCCTACTCCTTCTTCGGCGGGCAGTACAGGGAGTATGAGTTGCTCTCACGAGTGGGATTCAAAAACGATGAGATCCTCAGATGCGCTACCATCAATAATGCCCGCATCCTCCGGATGGATGACAAGATCGGCTCCCTTGAGGCCGGCAAGTTGGCCGATATTGCGATCTTTTCGGAAAACCCCCTTCAAAAGATCGAGGCGCTGCGAAAGCCCATCATGGTGTTCAGGGATGGCCGGCTCCTGCATTGCGCGGTAGTATTGAAGAAGGAGAGCCGGCGCTCCGGCGTGGAAATTTGATATACGGGCTGATCTTGGAATTAATATTCTTCCTTGTACCGTCGTAATTGAGGGTTACAACCGGAATGCCTGTGTATTCTTCGATACG
>JBEKJX010000178.1:0-6230 GCA_050011015.1 Smithella sp. | reverse complement strand
ACGTGCTAATGAAGGGTTGCGGGTGCCTCCTATTGAACCGACTCCGCATATTTTTTTATTATCTTTGATATATGAAGCACAATCTTTCGTAACCCCATCAGGCGCTCCGATAAATTCATTTTTCATAACGGTATCTATTGCGGTTGGCGTTACCGGCTGGCTGGCGCACCCATTCAGTATGATCCCGCTGGAAACAAAAACTGCTATGGAAATTACATTGATAAAAAATCGTGAATTCATAACAACCTCCTTATTTAATAACATGAATATCTCTCTTTTGTTGAAATATTAACATTATACGATTATATCTTGTCCATTTAAGATAAAGTTCGCAATCTCATTTCTTAGGGATTGAAGTCCTTTTCCCTGGCACCTCTCTTCTGCCTGCGCTGCCCTTAGCACGGTTTTCTTTTTGTCCCTCCATTTTCTTATTTAGATTCCTTATTTGCTGTTCGGCGATCCTTTTCTGCTGCTCCATTTTTCTCTGCTGTTTCATTGCTTCCCGATTTACGTTCTGTATTTTCAGGGCTTTGTGCTGTTCCATAAATTTCTCATGTTGACGGTCATCAATCAATCTTTCATCCGGCATTTCCCGGGTTGGCTCTTTTCTTTCTTTCATCTGCTGCGCATTGATCTCATCGAGAGAATTACCCATATAGATGTTTGTGCCTTCGCCGACGATGAACACGGGCCTGTTCCTGTTTACAACAGCCGGCCGCTGCAGGGGACGATGGAGCAGCTTTTGCCGTTCATGCGGGTTGTGCATTATTTGGCTGGCAATCTTTCTTTGGTTGTAGGCCCTCTTAAATTGCGGATTCAGGGCAATCGAACGGTTGAAATCTTCAACAGCCAGGGTATAGTTTCCCAGATAGATATAAGCGATGCCCAGGTTATAGAAGGCGATGGCATTAGAGGGTTGTATGTCAACGACTTGTCCATAAGAAGCTGCGGCCTCATCATAGTCGCCATAGATCATTGCCGTATCGCCATTTCCTGTCAGATTCGCTGCAGCCAGATCATTGACTGCGACATCATATTTCTGTTTCTGCGCAGTGATATCCCCCTGCTCGGAAGCAAGCTGGGCCTTCAGGTTATCTATCTCCTGAAGGGCATTTTCTTTATCCTTTTTTGTCTGTTCGAGTTCCTTGACCATTTCCTGATTCTTGCGGAGTTCGGCTATCGATTTTGCCACGTCATTCGGATCGGCCTCCAACTTTACTTTAACCCAGTATTTGGAGCCGTCCCACTTTTCATCCAAAATATCTGTTTTGACAATTCCCGCAGTCAGGACCTTGATCTCATTTTTTTGTATTTGATCCTCTTCCACAACCGACGTGCTTTCCACGTAAATTCCCAATTCATCCAGGAGGAGTTTCTTGACCTGTTCCAGAGCAATGGCTCTGGAGGATTCCTTGCTGTCGATTTTTGTTGCCTGATAAGTGTATTCCCGTTCAAACACCTCAACATCAGCCCGAACAGGCAAAGCGCAGAAGAAGGTAGAGACGAAAGCAGAAAAGATAACAAGTGCGGCGATTTTTTTGCGCAGCATAATATGTCTCCCTTAAGATTGCGGCATAATACCCTAAATGTTCACATAACAATTACTGATTATAATCTATCACAAAATCACAATTTTTCAAATATGGATTAACGGAAGCAGTTTTCTGATTTTTTAAGGCCGTAGATGATTTTACTGATACGTAAAATAAATATTTCAAGCCCTGAAGATCTTTTCGTTCAAACGGGTTATAACATGGACATACTTCTACCAATGCGGCTGATTTCCGATCCGGTACCCCATGACCTCGGCCGTGTCGCTGAAAACTACGAAAGCGTGGGGATCGATCTGATTAATCAATCTCTTCATACTTGCCAGATCGCGAAAGGCGATTACCGTATAGATTATATCCTCGGGTTCCCCTGAATATCCTCCCTGACCTTTGATTACAGTGACCCCGCGATGCAACTCCTTCAATATCCTGATGATAATATCACTCTGCGACTTGGAAATAATCATCACGGATTTTCGCTGGCTGAGTCCCGTAACAACAAGATCAAGAATGTTGGAAGAAACGTACATATAGACAAGTGTGTACAGGGCAATTTCCATAGAAAAGAGAATTGCCGATGCGCACAAAACAATGCTGTTGAAAGTAAGCACAGTATATCCCAGGCGAATGGAAAATCTGGTCTGGACCATGACGGAGATAATGTCCGTTCCGCCGGAAGAACCGGCAGATCGAAGAATAATTCCTAGTCCCACGCCCATAATGATACCGGCCAGCAGTGCGCACAGAAGCGGATCATGGACGTGTATGGGAACAACAATCCACTCCACAGCGGCGGAAAAAACGGCGGTGCCGATAATACTGTAAAGAAAAAACCGGCGGCTCACGTATTTCCATCCCAGAGCGAACAGCGGAATATTGAAAAGTAAATAAAGGGCGCTCACAGGAAGAACCGGCATGATGTAGTGAATGATCAGAGCAATTCCGGTTACGCCGCTGCTCACGAATTTCAGGGGAATGAGAATTCCGTTTACGGCCAGTGCGCAAATGCAGCTTCCGGCAGTGATGAGAATAAGATTCCAGAGAACCTGCCTCAGGTTTTCCCCCGCCATCGACCGCAGGAATGACGTTGTTTTTCCCATGCTTTAAACTCCACATCGTTGACGCAATCCAAGCAGCGTCGGGTTTCTTAATAAAATCCTTTTTAATGATAACCGGTATTATTTTCGGCCGCTGTATAAAGAAACAGTTCCGAACATGGTATTGAAGTTATCATGCGCCTGAACGTCTTTAAATCCCGCCTTTGTAATATAATGGGGAATAAGTCCTTTTCTGTTGTCAGAGATCGGTTCCATGTACTCTGAAATGGCGGTAATGAATTTCGCATACATGCCGCGGGGTATTCCGATGTCGCCGATATGCAGTTCGCCATCGGGTTTCAGTACGCGGTGAATTTCTTTCAGCGCTGATTCTTTCTGGCTTTTTGAAAGATGATGAAAAACCAGCGATGAAACTGCCCGATCAAAAAAACCATCCTCATACGGCAGCCCGGCGCCTTTGTATAATTCAAACGAAATCGGCTGATTCAATTTTTTCGCTTTCTTTCTGGCGATGCTCAGGATTCTCCTGTCGATATCAATGCCGAAAACATCAGACGCCGGATATATTTTCTTTATAAGAATTGTTGTTGATCCACTGCCACAGCCAAAGTCGAGCACGGTGTGGTTTTCATGGATGTTCATTCTGGAAATCAGGGATGTTCTGAAAGTAATCTCTGGCATTAATAGCCTTATAAACAAGTCAAAGCAGGGAGTAAATATATGATATCTGGACGCCGGTATATATTTTTGTTCTTGTCCTTTCAATATAATTCCCTTTTGATTGAATCGAATGATCCGGTTTCCCCCGGTTCCACCAAGATGAGATTCGGTTCTTCTGTTTGTCGCCCGCTTTCCCGGCAGGACCGTATTATTTCAATGATTACTTATTGTAATAAGACGTAAATTTAAAATATTGGAAAATCAGACTTACAGGGGATGGCCGATTGTTTGGTTCACCTGTAAGTCCTTATATGCTTTCCGGCAAATTCGTTTAATTACTTTAAAGTAGATGAAGAAGAATGATCTTCCCCCTGCTTTGACGAAGAAGAATTACTTCCCGATGAACTTGAAGAAGAATTATCTCCCCCCTGATTTGACGAAGAAGAATTACTTCCCGATGAATTTGATAAAGAAGCTTGATATTCTGCCTTACAATTATCAATGCATTCTTGATATATTGCATTACAACGTCTTGAATCTGCGGTCATATTCATACAGACGTCTCCCTTGTTTTTACAGCTATCATTGCATTCCTGTAAGCGCTTTTGTTCTTTTTCGCCTGCGATAGACATGCCGGAAAAAGAGAAGATTAGAAGATACAAGATCATGGCAAAACACGACATAATGGAAAGTATTCTCAACTGTTTCATAATGCTACCTCCTTCAATTTACAGGCACGTTTCTTAGACAATAAAAAATGTTCATTTTCAAATGGTTTTCAGACAAATCAAACTTGAAATTCTTACACCATAAGACTAACACACTCGCCCAAAAATTTTCAACCATTACAATTTTATATAGCATAAATATGTTAAAAAGGGAAAATAAGAATTATAAGACAAAATCGTTTATTAACGGAAATTTTTATACCTGCTGTCTAATCAAGTTAGTCTTGAATAAATGCATGACCTGTGTTTCGCGCCAAAAAATTAAAATAATCAACGGCATGAATTGTCTTTGCCGGCCTATAGCTCTATCGAATCTGCTTAGCTTTTTTATAAAATCTCTTAACCGCAAAACAACCCGATAATCTAACTTCCGCCACGCACCGGCCAGACATAGTAGGTATAGGTCTTGCCGGTGCCGGTCACCTGGCCGTACATACTGACACTCCACGCGCAGACCGTTTCACCGGCATCCGTCGTAGACGACCAGTACCAGCCGGATTGCACATTGCTGAATCCCTGCGTATTTAACCAGGTTCCTGTATTAGCCGAACCGGCATTTAAAAGAATTTCCAGTTCATTGATGTTGGGAA
The DNA here is from genome assembly GCA_050011015.1 of Smithella sp. GTDB lineage: Bacteria > Desulfobacterota > Syntrophia > Syntrophales > Smithellaceae > Smithella. Next base: position 1,644 of record JBEKJX010000178.1, on the reverse strand, counting down.
GCCGCCAGTCGCTATATCCAAGATAACTATTAGTATTGAGGCAACTCACGTAATTTAATCCGTCCTGCCAGGTCATTACACCTCCGGCGCAGGTTGAGAGTGTCGGCGTGCTGCCGTCAGGCATCCATATTAGTCCGGTAAGGTTGTCTGTCACGGTTGTGTCGCTGTTAGTGGTAAAGCGCTTGCTTGGCCAAGAAACACCGTCCTGTAAAGAGCCATCATCACCAGAGGAATAACTGGCTGTCTGACCGGTTCGGGGTATTTCAACCACGCCACCCTGTCCGGCGCGTACCGGCCAAACATAGTAGAAATCGCTCTCGACGTCATCGCCAACGTCGCCCGCATCCATATCGACATACCATGCACTGCTCGTTAAATTGGCATCCGTCGTAGACGACCAGTACCAGCCGGATTGCACATTGCTGAATCCCTGCGTATTTAACCAGGAATACGTATCGGCTTTTTCATAGTTGACAAGACTGCGCAGCTCGTTTCTGTTGGGCAGACGCCAGTCACTATGTCCCAGATAATTATAAGTATTGAGGCAACTCACGTAATTTAATCCGTCCTGCCAAGCCATCGCGCCGCCGGCGCAGGTTGAAAGTGTCGGCGTGCTTCCGTCCGGCATCCATATTAGTCCTGTAAGGTTGTCTGTCACGGTTGCGTCGCTGTTAGTGGTGAAGCGCTGGCTTGGCCAGGCAACGCCTTCCTGTGAATCACCATCCTGGCCGGTGCCGGAACAGGATATCGCATTCCCCGATGCATCATAACAACCGGTCTGGCCGGTTTGCGGCAGGGAGTCAAGCACTGCCACTTTTACCGTAACGGTGTATTCCTCCGTTGTGCCGTCTTGCGCAATGACTGTATAGACTACCGGATTTGTGAAATTATTTGGCGTTACTCCGCTTACCTGCACCGTTGAACCGACCTTGACGCTGCTGCCTGTCGTGGTAAACGTTGCCACCAGGTCGGTGACATTTGTTCCATACGGCATGTTAACGGTAATTGTTTGCCCTGAAATCGTTCCGGCGACGCCGTCCAGAGAATAAGTTGTTATTGATCTTGCCCAACTCGCGCAGCCGGTCACAACCGACATCAACATCAGGGTCACGATCATGATTCGAATTATTTGCCGCTTTATTACTTTCATAGCTTACCAACCTCAAACTTCATTTTTCATCATCCGTAAAGGTTGAAAACAAGGGTGACACAAATACATTATAACAATATATTATACAAAAAAACCGCCGCTCGGGCTATGAGAAATATTGATTCTAACATGGGGCGGGGAGTAACCCCGCTCCTGCTTTTGCTACTTGACGTTGTAGCCGCGGCCTTCAAGACAGGCAGACATGGCGCGGCGGAAATCACGGGCTTTTGTTTCGTATTGAGCATCAAGCGCTTTATCGCCATTGGCATAAGCTTCTTCCATCTGCTGAGCATATTCCTCTCTGGAAACATCTGATGCCGCGCCGACAATAGCACCGCTTCCCGCTCCGATCAGTGCGCCTGCACCCGCATGTCTGGGTCCGGCAATCAAAGCGCCCAGCACCGCGCCGGCCACCGCCATAACAACACTATCATGCCCGGGTGGAGGCATGGGCACGACCTTCACACGCTCTTTAGGCGGAATAGCTGACTGAC
>JBEKJX010000177.1:0-6247 GCA_050011015.1 Smithella sp. | reverse complement strand
GAAGGCACAAAATATGAGGCGCCAAAATCTATTCGCCCCGGTAAAACACTCATGCCGGCTGGATTAGTCAATACTGAAGCTGCATCCAGTGGGAGACCAACACTAACTCCGCCCATGGAATCCTGCACGGGACCGAAGCCGATCATCCGCATGCCGTTGGTCGCGTAAACGCTGCTCGTCATCAATACCGCTGCAACAATACTCATTAAAGACACTCTAATGATTTTTTTCATAACCCCTCCTTTTTCTCCTCACATTTTTAATTTTTTTTTGTCAGTTTTACGTTTCACGGATTTATTGCCCGGTGTATCATTAAAAGCGTTAACCATACGGGAAACATCTTTTTCTCTTTCCCTATGTTGATCCACCAATACTTCCCGCATTAAAGTGCAGGCCTGAATGATTTTAGGATTGGAAATAGAATAAAATAATTGCTGTCCTTCACGCCGGGACACGATAACCCCTTTTGATTTCAATACATTCATGTGCTGGGATACGTTTGCCTTGCTTAAACCTGTTTCGCGCATGATTTCCTGATTGGATATTTCTTTGTTTTTCAGCAAATTAATAATTTCCAAGCGCTTATCGTTGGCAAAAATCTTACAAATATCAGCCTGAAGTTTAAAAATATTTTTCATCGACCCTCCGTCATTAACAAAAGATAGGCTTTCGTTATCGTATTCAATTCCATGTTTTTAGTACATCAGTAGTATACTAGTTAATATATTTGTAAACTATATAACTTATATTTTCATATATGTCAATATAAATATTTCCATATTAAGCAGTGTTGCTTTTGATCTGAATAATCGGCATTTTATGGACAGGGACTGCCATGATTACTCCGGCAATTAAACATAACCCAGGTAAAATTCTATAATTGATATGCCCCATCGCATTTACGGCAAATCAATAACCGGAATGGTTCTATTGAGTTGCCGGTGTAATAAAAAGATATGACGTATCTAAAGAAGAATCTGGTCTCAATGGAATTTTGACCGTCGTCTGAATTGGAGGATTACCACTTGCAAGGAGCAACGAAAAAATCAGCTGGAGCACAGCGATCGGCTGGATTGGGTTGTCCCTTGGAAGCCAAGTCGGCATCGCTGTCCCTATTACAGCAACTCTGGGCCCTGAAAATTATTCTTGCAATCACCTTCTTCCGTTAAGGGAATATTTTGCTCTTGAGAAGAAGAGGTCTTATAGGTGTTAGATGGATTATTCTCTTTTATATTCTCCTTCGGAACTAATTTAATCGTGCATGAATCAATAGAAAATACCGTAATTGCCCAACCGTCCTCAATAAATACACGATTATTATTTATTAGCAGAATCTCTCTTTTTTATCTTACTACGATTATGCTTGATGTCGTTTCCAGACTCACATGATTGAAGTGTATATTTCTGGCCATTCCAGTATAAGAGATGACACCAGTCGCTTTCAAGGTTATAATAAACCATTATTACATCAGGGCCTTTCTTATAATTTGCCATTAACAAAAGAGATGCTCTTTTATTATTTAGCATACAAAAAAAATCTCTCGTAACTGTTTGTTCCTTTATACTAATAACAACTAAATATATCTTTTTTTCTGAAAGTATACTTCCTTTATCCTTTACGACAAAGGCTATATCTGCGTTTCCATCTTTTTTGAAATCACCACGTACAACAAAAGTACATCCAGCCTCAATGAAGTTATCTCGTTCATCTTTATCACCAAGGTCATCAAAAGAAAGGAGTTCCGGTTCCTTCAGTTCTGGCAGAATTTGTGATAAAAAAGTTCTTAAAAGGCTGATTGGTTTTTCACCTGGTTTAACTACTTTTGGAATATAATTTAATTTAATACTAATTTTCCGATTTTGCGGCTCATTCTCACAGTATGCTTTGTCAGCTGTTGATAGTAGTATACAGCACCACATAAATATTAATAAAATAAATTTTACTTTTTTTGGTTTCATAATTTCACAACCTCTGATGCAGAATAATTTGTTGCCACTGCGCACATTACATTTGTTAATTTGTTAATCATCTCCAAAAAAATTAGGCAAGTATCCCCTGACAGCAGGTAAATACTTTTTGATGCTAATATCAGGCTTCGCCGCACAGGATGCTGATTTCACGCCGGACTGCCTCGATCAGTTCATCCTTGTTTTCCATTGTATACGCCGAGGTATCGATCGGCTTGCCGATATGAACATCCACTTTCTGATCCAGGAAGAATTCCCAGGTCTTGGGCGGGAGGACTTTCTCGGAACCACGGATGCCGACCGGTATAATCAGCGCACCGGCATTGATCGCCAGTATGAAGCCTCCTTTCTTGAATGTTCCCAGCCGCCCGGTTCGTGAACGGGTTCCTTCAGGCGCTATCCACAGCACGATCCCATCCTCCATTTTCTCGCGGGCCTTATTCAAATCCTGTTTGGCCTGCTCGATGTTGTTACGGTCGATGGATATGAATTCACCCGCCGCCATCCCTCGTCCCCACAGCGGTATCCGGAACAGCTCCTTTTTGGTAAGCATGCGGATGCTGGCCGGAAGCGAAAGGATCATCAGGGGAATATCATAGTGACTGCGGTGATTCGACATGATGATATAGCGTTTTCCCGGTTCGATGCGAATGTTAAAGGGATCGAAGACCGTCCTTTTGATTCGGACCGCGTTCACCAGTCCATTCGACCACCATGTCAAAAGACCGTCCCCGTCTTTTCTGGGGTATCCGCGCTTGACGTATGTCCAGTGCAGGACGATGACGGTGATTCTGAGTGTCACATATAAACTTACCAGCATGATTAAGATTTTGCGGGGCAATGAGGCCTTCATAGTATTTCATCTTCCTTTATCCAAATTATTACTACCGGCAAGAAAGAACAGTTGCGGAATTTGTGCTGCCTGTCTTTTTACTTGCTCTTAATTCATGTTCTTGCAGCATGGGAAATCCTTAAAGTATTTTCCATATATCACAGACTAAATCAGGCTTCATCAATTTTTTGATGGTTACCGATTGCAAGATTGTATAATTATCGAGACTAAGGATTTGAGAATTATAAAGAAGTCTTTCACAAGTCTGATGGATAGTGGATAGGGAATGGAAAAACAGTTCTAAGTAATTAAGATTTAAGTAATTAAGTAAAGAATAGGGGATAGTGGATGGTGAATGGTGGATAGTGAATAGAAAAAACAGTTTTAAGTAATTAAGATTTAAGTTTTAAGTGATTAAAGGAAAAAAGTGAAGGGTGAAGGGTGAAGCACTTTGTCAGTTCGAACGAATGTGAAAAGTCTTTAAGATTCCTCACGCGCCTGCGGCGGTTCGGAATGACAAAGGGGCGTGGATGCGGCGGTTCGGAATGGCAAACTGTAAAGATACTTATGTAACACTGCTCTAGCGGGGAGGCATCAGCTTGCAGTCTGCTATTTCCGCCGTTCCGACTTCCGAGGAAACCACCGTCAGCGATGGTGTCGGAGAAAATCCCGGGGGAACTCTGCCTTTAAGATAATATATTTCGCCGGCTTTCGCTTCGAGAACCAGGGAAGTTGTTCCCATTGTTCTGGCCGTAAATTCTATCCTGCCGGGTTCGGTTATGTAGGGGTAATAGGTGCCCTTTTTCAGCGCTGTTACTTCTTTGCCATTTGCTTGTAAGAAGAAAGAATGGTTTGAACCACCGGAGTGATAAATATAGATTACGGCTTTGTCAGCCGGTACGTTCTCCACCTGTTTGAAACTTGGGCCGTGTGCCGCACAACCTGATAAAACCAGTACCCCCGTCATAATTACAGCCAGCAATAGATGTCCAAGCCTGTTCATAATATTTTCTCCTTTATTGTTTCTGCGGAAACAATTTTTTCCTGATAAGAAGTTGCTTTCACTTAAAAAGGAAGATAGGAAAATTGTTTCAGAATGTCAAGACAATCTTGGTGAATGGTGAATAGAAAAACAGTTTTAAGTAATTAAGTAATTAAGATTTAAGTAATTAAGTAAAGAACAGGGGATAGGGGATAGGGGATAGTGGATAGTGGATAGTGAATGGTGGATAGAAAAAACACCTGTGAAAAGTGAAGCACTTTGTTACTTCGAACGAATGTGAGAAGTCTTTAAGATTCCTCTCGCGCCTGCGGCGATTCGGAATGACATTATTTTTTTATTACCATTTTTATTGTTTTGTGGTATTTGCTAAAAAAATTTCATAACATTACATTACATGTGAGGATTTAGATGAAAAGAAACATATATCTGATTGCAGGAATTGCTCTGTTAATTTCGGTCTGGAGCACCAGCTTATTGGCTGCGGATAAAACTGATAAAATCGGCTTTGTCAATTTGCAGGAAGTATTGCAAAAGTCCAATGCCGGTAAAAAAGATGTGGAAGATTTAAAGAAATTTATAGAAAAAAATAATCAGGAAATAAAATCAGAAGAAGAAGAATTAAAGAAAATGAAAGAAGCGTTGGAAAAGAAGGATTCAGGCACAGATCAAGGCTCTCAAAGTGAAAAAGAAACCGCTTATCAGAAGAAATTGCGTAATTATCAATCAAAGGTAAACGATGCAAATGAGGAGCTTAAAAAACGCGATCAGGAAATGACTCAAAAACTGATGCCGGGAATAATAAAAGTTGTTCGTTCTTTTGCTGAAAGAGAAAAATATACTTTAATTATTGATATTGCAACAACGCCGATGCCCTTCTATACAAAAGACAGTGATATTACCGATAAAGTTATCGAAGAGTTTAATAAAGCTGAATAAATGAAACACAAAATATTGCGTTAATTAATTTATTACGATTGCCGATGGAAAGAGAGTATTGTCCGGAATCACATGGATCCGGATTTACCGGCAATCCGGCAACCGAACTCGAACGCCTTGCGGCAGTCAATCGGAAAAACATGCTCACGCCGTTGGGCCTTCTTGACGGGGTCCATACATTCCATAATGACCTTGGAATAGTCAGGAAACTGATAAGTGTCATAGCAGCAGAAGGTTTCAACCGGCTTACCGAAGATCATGCGGAATGATTCCTCTGTAGACTTTAACATCATTCTCCAACCCTGTTCTTCGCAGGTCTCCTCGTTAATGTTCATGGTGTAGATTATCCCCGTCCTGATCTTTCGTTGCAGGATAGAGTGGGGCGGCATAGTATACACAAGGGGAGCGAAAAGAAGGCGTTCTATGAATGAGTGCATTTCACCGGTCATTGATCCAAAGTATATCGGTGTTCCCAGAATAATCGCGTCGGCTTTGTTCACAATCTTTTTGAGTATCGGGGTCAGGTCATCTTTCTGAGAACATATTCCGTCTTGCGGTCCTTCAATGTTCTTGCAGGCGAAGCAACTCTTGCATCCCTTGAAGGAAAGATCGTACAAATGCACAAGCTCGGTATCAGCCCCTTGTGATTTAGCGCCTTCAAGCGCCTTCTCCAGCAGGGTAGCCGTATTCCAGTTCTTTCTCGGGCTTCCGTTGATACCGATTACCAGCATGTCTTCGCGCCTCTTTTGCAGCTCTGGAATAATTTATATATGGTTTCCATATAATACACACTTGATAAGATATTACTTCTGCTTACCATTCAACTATAAGAAACCCGGGCTTGTATGTCAACCAGATATTGGCCACAAAAATGTGGAGAGGTGATTTTTCATAGGCAATCCAGGCATACGATCTCCGGCATTGAAATTGATTTGGTTTGTTTCAGGACATCTTCCAGGGGAAGATACATGCGCAAGGTGAGAGAAAAGTTTCCTGATGAAGGACATGGCAACCAGTTATAACTATTAATTGGTTTGTTCGACGAAATTTTAATGATAAAAGATCCGTCTTTATCCTTTATTACAGGGGATCGATCACCCGCACTGTAACGCTTTTCATTATTGGGTACCAAATAACTGTTCTTGTCATACACGGTAAGACTCCAGAAACCATCGGTTCGCACCGGCGGACGTCCCTTAAAATGTATATCATATGAATGGGTTCCGTCGAGCATATGACCCATGCTATCAGTATATGCATTCCAGTATATTGCTTCAATCGCCTGGTTTGCCGCTATCCCGATACGTGCTATGTAAGCACGAGTCAAGGGTGGAGTGTTGCTCCGGGCAAGATCAAGCCGGGTCGTCCATGATCCGTTCTTTACAATTCCATTTCCTTTTTTGAGAAGCACACCCAGGTGATACTTATCGAAATAATCCAGCGATGGCGCCATGAGTGTCCATCCGGCAATAAAGGATATAACGATGACAGCTATAACGATAATTGCT
>JBEKJX010000176.1:6301-9665 GCA_050011015.1 Smithella sp. | reverse complement strand
TAAAAAGAGGAGGGTTGAGGGAGGACTTCTTTTACCGTATCCATATTCTGCCTGTTTATCTGCCTCCCCTGCGGGAAAGAAAAGATGATATACCGCTTCTTATCGATTACTTTCTGCATCTTTACGACAAAAAACACCATCCCCTGCCCGGCAATATAATCGAAGCATTGCAAAATTACGACTGGCCCGGCAATGTCCGCGAGCTTCAGAACGTACTGCACCGCTATCTGACCTTAAAAAGACTGGATTTTGCCGGTTTGCCGGCGGTGCTTCCGGCACAGGCGGAAATCGGATCAACGAAAGACGCTGCTTCGTTAAATAAGGTTTCTGCCGTGGACGCTGTCATTGGCAGCCGCGTTGTGACGGCGCCTGATAAGAGGAATATGCCAAAAGAAGAATTACCCATGGCCATAATGACCTTTGAACGTGATCATATCATGAAAGTACTGTCGGAAAACAAATGGCATCGCCACAGGACCGCCGCGGCTTTAGGAATAAGCCGTAAAACTCTTTTTCGTAAAATGCAAAAATTTGATCTTGCTTAACTATTATGGGTCATTTATGACCCATAATAGGTCACTTATTCTACATATTTAATGCTCATCGTTGATCATGAGGCAAACAGCCCCATATCATCATTGTGTTTTTTTACCTAAAATATCGTTATTTTACTTTGCATCCCGAATACTTATGAAATTGTTAAAGCATTTCCTGCAACTGGCACATTTAATGCTCTTAAACTATCAATTTATCTATTAAAAGCAAAATAATTCCATACATAAAAAAATCAAGGAGGAATGTGCATGACAAAGTTGTCCCGGTTTACAAGCATGCGGTTATGGAGCAGATCGTCTTTTTACAGAAACCTTTTAATCATTATGATGGTTGCAACCGTTGGGATTGCCATGGCGCCGGGAGTAAGCCGGGCATCAAGCGTTCCATTGAACACAAGCGGCATCTACAGCGCCACGGCCGATGACGGCAGTACGATCTATATATACCGCTATGCTCCCTATACAACCGGAACCCCGCTTTTCCGCACCAGCGGCACTCCGGTAGTAATCTTTACGGGCATCACGATGAATATGAACCAGTACCTTGCCTGCACTCCCCCCGGCATGTCATCCATGTACAGCAGTGTTTATGTTCCCAGCGTAGCCGATGCTCCGGCGTGGGCATTGAATGCGGCGGGAACAGACTACGAACCGTACATCAAGGCCGACAAGATGCGCTATTACAGCCTGGCGCATTATCTCTGGCTCCAGGGTTATGATCCCTGGTTCGTCAATTACCGGGGCACAGGACGCTCTCCCGTAGTCAGCACGGGAACCAGCCCCAACGGCATGAATACTCTGGATACCTGGGCGACGCTTGATGTTCCCGCCGCTATCGCCAAGGTCAAATCGGTTACGGGAAAACGAATGTTCATCGGCGGCCACAGCACAGGCGGCATGGTTGCCTATGCCTACCTGCAGGGCGCCTATCTGGATTACGGCAGCGCTACCACGGCCAGCGCGAAGAAAGCCTACTATCAGTTATGTTATTTCTTCGGATACCAGCCGCATGTCAAGGGCAGCGCGGCACTTGCCGCGACAAGAAACGCCGATGTAAAGGGCTTCATCGGACTTGATCCGGCCGGCGTACCTCCCCTGCCAAGTCTTCTGAATTCGGATGTCTTCTGGACGCTTGTAGGCCTCCGCCTGTACCTGCCGCTGGATACCCTTTCACAGGATTTAATCCAGTTGTTCCCCAGCACGTTGCTTGAAGACGTGTCGGGCACCATGTTCGGACTGATCAACACAGCGGCCGCGGGAGATTCTACCCTGAGCGAATTCTTCGGTTATCTGAACTTCTGGGACGTTAAGGATATGGACCCCTGCATGGAGGATTGGATGCTGCGCTACAGCGTCGGCGGTTCTTCGATACGCGGCTTTGGCGAATACATGGACTGGGGCATGAACAACACCCTTCGTGAACATTATTTGAACGGATCGGAAAACTATCTGTCGAAATTGATCACCGGAGGTCCCACACCTTCCGGCAATGACGGGTACTATTACTACAGCAATCACATGTCGCTCTTTACCGCGCCGATGATTGTTTTTTCATCAACCGCAGGTTCACTGGTCAGCCCCGAAAATACTTATAATTTCATCATATCGAAAAAGTCAGCCACCGCGTACGACGAGTGGTATGTTGTCGAGGGCACCGCCCACGTTGATGTGGCGATGGGCAAGAGAATACCGACCGCGGTGTTCCCGCAGTTAGGCGCATGGCTTAATACAGTTAACGCCTTATCAAGCAATCCGCCAAATATCTCGACTCCGCCTACACAGGTTGATGAGTAATATCAGTTTGCCCGGTTAGAAGCGCGAAGCGCTTCTAACCGGTTGAACATTGCCCGATATTCAAATTAAAAGGCGTCACGCGCAAGCGTTGACGCCTTTTAATTTGCCCCGAATCATATTCGGGATAAACGCAGGATTTGTGATTATAATTTTAATCTGTCATTTATTTTGTATTTTTGAAGACACGGTCAAAGATAAAATCCAGGTTCTTCAGAAAATTTTTCACATTAAAAATTGCCGCCAGTTCTTTTATTTTAAGATACCTGGTTATGATGGGATCTTTTTCGAGCAGATCCCTGAACTCCAAACCTTCGTGCCATGATTTCATGGCGTTTCTTTGCACAATCGCATAGGCAACTTCGCGCGTTACCCCTTTTTCGATAAGCGCCAGCAACACCATTTGAGAAAAAATAACGCCGTGCGTCATGTTCAGATTGGCCAGCATCCTTTCGGGATAAACAACAAGTTTATCCATCAGGCCGGTAAACCTGCCCAGCATAAAATCAAGAGCGATGGTGGCATCCGGCCCGATGACCCTTTCCACCGAAGAATGGCTGATATCGCGTTCGTGCCACAGGGCGACATCTTCCAGCGCCGCGACAGCGTAGGAACGAACCAGCCTGGCCAGGCCTGATATATTTTCCGAAAGCACGGGATTGCGCTTATGCGGCATCGCCGAAGAACCTTTCTGACCGGGCGAAAAATATTCTTCAGCTTCCCTGACCTCTGTTCTTTGCAGAAGCCTTATCTCCTGAGAGAATTTATCCAGCGAAGACGCAATGATCGCCAGAGTGGTAAAGAATTCCGCGTGACGGTCACGTTGAACGATCTGGGAAGAGACAGGCGCGGGCTTTAAACCGAGCTTGCCGCAGACGTACTCCTCCACAAAAGGATCGATAAAAGAAAATGTGCCGACAGCGCCGGATATTTTACCGAAGCTCACGGATTCTTTGGCCCGCAAAAGACGCTGGCGGTTGCGCTGCATTTCCTGATACCACAACGCCATCTTCATGCCG
>JBEKJX010000176.1:0-6277 GCA_050011015.1 Smithella sp. | reverse complement strand
GCCGAAGGTAATCGGTTCCGCGTGAATTCCATGCGACCGGCCGATCATTAAAGTATTCTTGTTTTCAAAGGCTCTCCTTTTTAAAACCTCCAGCAGTTTTTCAATATCTTCCAGCAAAATTTCAGCCGCTTCCTTCAATTGAATATCAAACGCCGTATCCAGCACATCGGAGGAAGTCATACCCATATGAATAAAACGTCCGTCTTCACCGACTTTTTCAGTCAGGGAAGTTAAAAAAGCGATTACATCATGTTTTGTAGTCTTCTCGATTTCATCAATACGCCCGGCATCAATGGAAACCTTCTCTTTAATATTTTTCAGAGCCTTTTTGGGAATTTTACCCAGCTTCGCCATTGCCTCGCAAGCCGATATTTCAACATCCAGCCATTTTTGATATTTGTTCTCCTGACTCCAGATTCCGGTCATTTTTTCGCGTGAATATCTCGGTATCACAATTTTTCTCCTTCATGATTTCATTTACTGGCAGTCGCCGGACTGTCCATAATCATTACAAATAAGAAATTAAACATTGACAATATATACACAAAAACCTATAAAATTAAAAGAAATTTGAAAGATGAATAACCCCCATGGAAAAAGCATCGGAATACAGTTTTATAGAAGAAATTTTTAACAGTATAACTCACGGCTTCGGGATTATACTCAGCATTTTTGCCCTGGTTATTATGATTTTTTTTTCCAGCCGGTACGGCAGCGCCATGCATATTGTCAGCTCCATAATTTTTGGCGCGTCACTGGTGCTGCTCTACACCGCCTCAACCCTTTATCACAGCTTTCAGAAACCGGAGATAAAACATACTTTTAAAATTCTCGATCATTCCTGTATTTATATCCTGATCGCGGGCACCTATACTCCTTTCATGCTGGTTACACTTCACGGGACTCTGGGCTGGACTATTTTTTCCGTGGTCTGGTCTTTGACTATTCTTGGAATTTTATTCAAAATATTTTTCGTCCACCGCTTTCAGATTATCTCGACGATTGCCTATATTGTAATGGGCTGGCTGATTATATTCGCCATTAAACCGCTTACGCGGTTATTGCCCGAAAACGGGCTCATCCTGCTTATCTGCGGCGGCCTGGCCTATACGCTGGGAACCGTCTTTTACTCATGGAAAAAACTCCCTTTTAACCACGCCATCTGGCATTCATTTGTTCTTGCCGGCAGCGCCTGCCATTTTTTCGCGATCATGTTTTACGTGGTGCCGCTTAAATCCGTCTAAACAATAAACGCATTTAAATCAAACCTTTGCCCGTAATAATTGGACAAATAAGGATAAAATAAGGAAGTACATGTCTCTTGCGAAATCAATCTTGAATAATACATTTTAACATGTTAGAACTCGGCATTCGACAAGAAACCAATCTTTTATAATGGAGAATAAAAAAACATGCGAAAAACTTTACGATACATATTTTGTTTGACAATAATTCTGCTTGCCGCCGGTTCCCTCTGGGCAAAAGATAAATACACTGTGACAATTTTACCTTTCACTTTGCACAGCGCGGAAAATATCGATTATGTTAAACAGGGAATTGAGGAAATGCTCACCTCACGCATTGCCTCATCTGATAAAATTACTATCACCGATGAAAGTGTTGTGCTGGGAGAACTGAAAAAGTCTAAAATAAAAAACATATCAGCAACTGAAGCGTATAAAATCGGCAAAAAATTAAATTCCGATTTTGTGATTTGGGGAAGCATTACCAAGATCGGCAACAATATCAGCATTAACGCAAAACTGACGGATATTGCCAATAACAAATCCGATATCGGCGTTTCCACTCAATCCAAGACTCTTGATGACGTAATTCCCAGGATTAACGATTTTTCCGGAGATATTCTTAAACATATTGTCGGTGCGGCGCCACAGCCAAGCGCACCGGCTGCGGCCACTGCCGCTCCCGTTGCCGGTCAAGTTGCCGTTTCGGGCGCTGCTGTTGCTGCCCCGCAGGCTGCCGCGGCCGCGCCGGTTTCACGCGAATCTCAAATAATCGCCAGCATGAAAAACGGCGGAAAAAAAGGAGGCACATTAACAGCTGTCGTCAATTCAGAGTACATTAACGCGCCGGAACCCATTAATCGAAGAGATTTCTGGATGAGTCAAAAAATCAGCACGGAATTCAAAGGAATGGCTATAGGAGACGTGAATAATGACGGCGTAAATGAAATTGTCGTCATTGATAAAAATAATGTTTATATATATCAGAAAACGGATAAAGAACTGAAATTATTAGAGAAAATAAGAGGGAAAGCTTATGATAATTATGTCGCCGTTGATGTCGCGGATATCAATGGCGATGGCGTTCCTCAAATCATAGTGACATCGCTAGCTGATGCATTGCTTGATTCTTTTGTTTTGGAATTCAAAGACGGGAAATATGTGAAAATCGCGTCGGATATACATTGGTTTTTACGTGTCATTGAAACTTCGTCCGGAACTCCTATGTTATTAGGCCAGGAATACGGCTCGGACAAACCTTTTAACTCCCCCATTTATGAAATGGTCTGGAGAGACGGCAAGTACGTTTCCGACCAAAAGATGAAAATACCTTTAGGTTTGTCCATCTACGGGCTGACTATTGATAATTTAGGTATTGGCGGAAGCGACAAAGTATTTGCCCTGGACGATCTGGACTATTTATACATCACTGAAAAAACAAATAAATCTCTGGGCCGTCTCACTTCAATAGGTTTCAGCAGTGACGAACTTATCTGGAAAAGCGATGACTACTATGGCGGAAGCAATAACTACATCGAAAACATTGAAAACAAGGTAAGCCCCAGCGACACCGACAAAGAAAGAAACGCTTATCTTAATTTGCGCCTTCTTACTTATGACTTTAAAAAAGGCGGCAAAAAACAACTCATTATCGTTAAAAATTTATCTTCCGTCGGCCGTATTTTCAAGAATTACAAAGGTTTTTCCGCCAGTGAAATATACGATCTGGAATGGGATGGCATGGGAATGGCGGAAAACTGGCGAACGAAAAAAATCAACGGCTACGTGGCCGATTACGCTATTAAAGATGTGGATAATGACGGCAAACCGGAACTTGTGCTGGCATTGGTGCAATCAGTCGGCGCTGTTCTGAGTGACCGAAGTGTTATTGTAGTTTACAAACTGGATACGGCTCAATAAGTTATTGACAAAGTTTGCGAGCTTAGATATAGCGTCCACCAACTAATAGCTCTTTGAGGAATTTTTATTGATATAAAGGCGGTGTAGCTCAGATGGTTAGAGCATACGGCTCATATCCGTAGTGTCCGGGGTCCGATTCCCTGCACCGCCACCAAATATAGTAAGGACTTGGAAGTTTTTCCCAAGTCCTTATTTTTTTGTGCAGTCTCTACTTTTCTGCGGGGGCCAAAATGCCGCATGTGCGGAACAATCAAGGGATGAGAAAATATTTGTCAGTTTTTGATAAAAACTTTTATTATTAAGGGAAGTAGTGCCTGTTGACTTCACCTACCAATCCACGGTATTTGGTGGTCGCCAAATTTAAGGATTACCATTAGAAAGGTGTAACGCTAAGTTCACTGGTGGGCGATCATGCGAGTCTTGTGAAATGTTTTGTTGGTTGTTTTTTTATTTTGTATTAATTAATTGTGTCATTATCTTGCTATATCTTCTTGACTGTATAATGTAAATGAAACCGAAAATGATAGCTGGAGCAATTAGAAAAATTATATCAAATTCAAATCCGACAATTGGAATCAAGAAAGAGTACCAAAGAACTAGAAAAGCTAATGGGTACCAGTTGCATAAACCTACTATATGAACTTTATTACTGTTAATCTCGATTTTACCATGCATAAGAGGAGTATAATTAAAAAAGCAAAATTCAAATAACCTCTCTCTAAAAGTAATGGTTTTATCATCAATTAGATTGAATAGAATTGATGGTGAGGACCATGTTCCTTTAAACGCATTATTTAATTGATTTGTTATTTGCCCAACATTCAACCTGCTAATTTCACAATTAATTTCTTTTCCAGACAATTGGATACCTTTTTTAAAATAAAAAGGTGACCATTTTGATGCCAATATCATTTCAAGCAGCAGAAGTATTAAGACTGCGATAAATCCTACAGGGATAAAATTCATTTCAGTGGTATCTTCCTTTCTATTAACGAAGAAATCAGCCGGAGCAAGGCGCGAGCCTTGCGATCGGCTGTATTGCTTGGTTAAGCCATCATTTTTTCGGTGCTGTAATATCCTTTGGTTTTTCCCAGGGCATCACAACTCCGGGCATATAGAAACATTTTTCACGTTCACCTGCTTCCTTACTCTGGTAGAGCCAACAGGCCAGTCGAAGAACTGGTTTCTTATAAGTAGGATAACGTTCGTAGGTGGCTGTCATAACGCGTAGATTCTCTGTGGGGATCCAAGCCGATGTAGGGATGTGTGCACGGTCAGTCCAGAAGTAGATTGAACACTTATCTCTTGTTCCCGCTATCTCTGCGGCGGCTGCTAAGTAATTTGTGATGTCGCGCTCCTTGCCCTTAGGAATAAGAACGAAGAAATCAGTTGGTGAATCTGACGCCGACCTGACCAATTCCCAATCACGATGTGATTGTGTGGTCACTGCAGGATGCAAGGGGTTAGAACTTTTATCCGCGGCACCGACATGAAAGACAACTAAAATAATGATAAAAAATGTAATGCTGGCTATTTTCATATATTATGTTTTCCAAAGCTTAACGAAAAGCTAAGCCGGAGCCGCGAAGCGGCGATCGGCTTGAGCGACGGGTTATGCACTATCTTAAATATTCCCAATACATTACCCATCGTGCTACATGAGCCATTACTACTTTATCAGTTTTCGGAAATTTCTTTTTTATGTCTTCGAGTAGATCGTCCATTTTCATAAATTGAGGATCTGCATATCCAGTTGTGCTTGGCACGATGAATTCAGGAAGCTTTTTCGCTGTGTAATTATATAACAAATCGACATCATGTATAATTTGTTCGATTATTTGTTTTTCAATATTTTCTTTATATTTTCTTTTAATTCTTTTTACTAATCTTTCGGCCAAATTATTTTTATCATACCTTAATCTGGCAACCTCGTGGCAAATATCATGATAAATATCATTGTTCATGTTTTATTCTTTTGCATAACGAATAGGCTCACCTGCCGCGGCGGGCACCGAGCTTGCCGACAGCGATGAACATGGGTTTGCTACATACCAACCAAAAGAGATAACTCGCCGCGGTCAGGTGTAGCCTGCTTGTTATGTGAACTCCCTTATTGTCATTTTCAAAACGGCTAGAGCCTCTCTAATTCTTTTTTTTGCCAAATCTACTTCCTCATCGTTAAGAAAAGGATTGTCTGGCCTGCCTTCCCATGCCCAAACGGAAGGGGAATAGATGTACCAATGGACGCTGGATTCATCCATGCCACCTTCAATCTCTAGAGTCAGAGATTTGCTTCCTTCGGAATATTTCAGCTGATGAATTGAAGGCACCTCTACCGACCAACCTAGCCTACTTCTGACAGTCTTTTTGTCAATTTGTTCCATTTCTTCACATAACGAAAAGCTGAGCCGGAGCGGCCCTCGGGGCCGCGATCGGCTCTAGCGTCTGGTTAGGGCTTGTTTTTCTTATAACTCTTATGGTGTTGTTTTCGTTCATCTGCATCTAAAGCTATTTTAAGAGATGGTGCAAAATCACCAGAAAGCGGGCCAGAATCCACGATTGATCTTGTTATATACTTAAACATTTTTTCGGCTTTTTGATCCTCGTCAGCGTCTGCTGCTTGTATCACTGATTTTTTTAATTCCTTATACCATTGCAATTCGTACTTACGCCCTTCTTCTGTTTCAGAATAACAATCTATTTCGGCTAATGATGCAATTAGTAACTTTGAATAAGTATTCATATTGCCCTAACAATTAATATACCAAGTTGGTTTTTTCTATGATTGTTTCTTTAATACTCTGGTTTAGTAAAAATAAAAAGAAAAATATTGCTTATAAATCAAACAAAATGAACTTTCGCTACTTGGCATTTTCTGGCAATTACATACTTATGCCAAGTTGGTATATCAAAGGAAATTTGTCCAAGGTAAAGAAAACCGATATTAATGAATACTGTTTGAAAGAGTGTATGAATTTGAAAATTACTACACACTCTGTTACAGGAAGTTTTTCACATGTCTAATGATTGGGAAAAAGCAACTCCGCCGTTGCATCTTACAATCGTTAATCAACAAATATTTATTATGAAAAATGTTATATGGACTATACTGG
>JBEKJX010000175.1:0-13663 GCA_050011015.1 Smithella sp. | reverse complement strand
AGTCAAATAGATTTACCTGCCAGAAAACGGCGAGTGTAACAATAGTTAAAAAGACATAGACGATCAGCTTCTGATTTTTAGGACTAATATTTATCTTGTTGACCATAGCCGGTTTTTAGTTTTTATCGTTTATAATAAGCGTCGATTATTTCTTCATCTGAAGTTTCTTAATATCCACAAGGTTGTTGGCTGCATCCGGACTGGCTGAATCTTTTATGTTGAGAATGACTGGTTGATTGATCGATGGTTCCTGATAAAAATCTTCGACAAGCGTGAGATATTCGGCGAGCAGTTTACGGCTGACGACAAAGATATGTCCAATATTTTTTTCAATAACACGATTAAGCCCTTCACTGGTGAATTTGACGTTTCCTTTGCTCACCTGTCCCCACGTTTCACCGGCCACGCAGGAACCTGCCGGAGCGATGGGATCCCTGGAACCTTTGTAATCAAAAATTCTGACCCCCGCCTTTTTCAGAATAGACATATTAACCGGTTTGCCATCGAATTTAGAGTTGGAAGATGGAAGACAGTATTTACCTTCATAGATCTGATTGCCGATGAATACATTCTGAATCCACTCAATGTGAGCGTTTATAGGGAATTTTGTTCCGTGCGTCAGCCAGTAAAGAAAGGGCGCCGCATCGATGATGGATTCTTTTATTTCCGCGCGTCCGTAAAAACCCAGAACAACAGTATGCTGCACACCGGGCTGAATTTCATTCATTCCTGATTCGATAACCTGCGGCGGAATATTGACCGCGCCAAAAAGCTCTTTCATCAGATAGGGATCATAATCGCGGCGAATGAGTGAACGAATAGGATGATGTCCGCTTTCTGTATCATCAAACTTCATGGGTGAGGCCATCAGAGCCACTTTCTTTATATCCATCGGAAGGCCTGCCGCTAAAAGTTCCTCCGCCCGTCGCGCCAGATAAGGCAAAATGAGCGTGCCGCCCATGCAATATGCCATTACGTATATTTCATCCTGCGGATGTCTCTTCTTGATTGTATCCAAATAAAAATCCGGGATTGTTTTTCCATAAAAATCAAGACCCAATTCTGTTTCCTCCCAGCCCGGGTCGCCGTGATCAACCATATAAATAATATATCCCTGTTTAATTAAAGCTTCGATCACGGATTTGCCTGAGGCCAGATCGAAAAGTTCCGGTTTGTTGATGAGCGGAGTCGCCATATATATAATTTTGCCATTGTGATTAATGCCTTCTAAAACCGGATAATAACGCAATCTCACCCGGTGATTTAATGATCCTTCCACATATTCATAAGCGGAGCAGCCGATGTTTCCATGTGTTGCTCTTTCGGAATATTCTTTGATGTCAAAAGCATTAGTCTCATAGAGATTCTCCAGGCGTGTACGGTTCTCTGCGAGGTATTCTTCAAAAGAAGTCTTCAGTGTCCCGTCAGGGTTTGTCTTGGCAAATGGCAGATAGCCGCTGGCAAAAGGCTTTTCCGTGATTAAAACTAACAGGCATTTTAAGAGTTCTTTCCAGTTGGGCAAACTCATCCATATAGTTTTTTAAATAATCTTTGCCTTTTGGTGTCGTGCAAATCATATCAGCTTTTTCCCTGTTGAATTTTCCGTCTTTAATAAAAAAACCGGTAAGGGTATAAAGAAGCCGGGAGTAGCTTTTGTATATCCAGCCGTTAATATCGGCGATGGCGTCAGGATTTCTGGATGCACCGACGGAAAGGCGCGCGGTGGCTTTAATATGCCGCAGCATTGAATCAAGTATTGCATTTTGCCAGATCGCGGCCATTGCCCATGGTCCGAAAAGCCACGCTTCTTTTTTTACGGTGTCAAGAATATTTTGATAATTGAACAGGCTTCTGATCTGCTGACCGATCATTTTACTTTTCCATGGCAGGGTTGTCGAAAGATCTTCCAGATTATCAGCCGGGGAAAAATCTATCAAAGCCAGTAATTCATCAGGTGTAATTTTAGAATTATTTTCACTGGACATAAATTCTCCTCTTCGTAGTTTATTAGAACATATCGTCAATGTTTGTAATTCATTATATCAAATTTCACCGGCAAATTATATTGACAAATACAGCATACTATATTAAAAAACAAAAATAGATTAAATGGGTTGCGTTATTTGCGTGATTCCAGCGCAACCGGCATCCATGTAAATTATTCCGATAGTCTTTTTCTGGTTTTCTAGCACTTAATTGTTATTTTATTCAATAGTTTTTTTATGCGGGGTAAGAAATGACTGAAAAAGATAAAGAATTTCAAGTCAACGAATCTTCAATTTTTCCATATTTGCAGGCAGTCGCGGATATGTGGCTCAATATGGCGAAGACAATACCGGCCAACTCACCTGCCGTCTTTAAAACGCAACCCGCTTTGCAGAATCATTTCGCGCAGCAGCTGGATTCAAATTTGAATTTGCTCAAATCTTTTTCCCGGATGATGAAGCAGCCGGAATCCGAACTGGCGGTGGCCAATGCCGTCAGTGCGCTACCGGAAATATTTCTGAAAATCGCCAAATCCGGTTTTGACGCGGCACTTCAAATACAAAACCATTTGCTGGAAAAAGCCGGCCAGGTCGGCAAACACACGGAAGCTTATAATTTTGAAAACCTGGATCAGGAAGCATTTAAAGCCCTGAACGAAGTTTATGAAAAGGATATACGGCAATACTTTAAAATTCCGCCGCTGGGATTCAACCGTTTTTATCAGGAACATTTGAATGAATTGCTGGATAAGCACAATGTTTTTGAAACAACATTGGCAGAGTTTCTTTCCATCCTGTATTTGCCGCTGGAAAAGTCTTTTAAGGTTTTTCAGGAGAAGCTGTTGCAGATGGCGGAAGAAGGCAATATCCCCACGTCGACAAAAGAAAATTATGCTATGTGGCTGAAGATTCTGGAAGGCCATTATATGAACCTTTTCAAGTCGGCCGACTACACGGAAGCACTGCATCGGATGCTCAACAATCTGGAAGATTTTATCGTTGTCAGAAACGAAATTATGCAGGATTTCCTCAAGATGTTTCCCGTTGTTACACATAAAGACATTGATGACTTGTACCGGGAATTTCATCTGCTGAAAAAGAGGGTAAAAGAGCTGGAAAGGCGACAGGGTATTTCTCCGAACGCTGTGAATGCGGAAAAGTAGCCGCCATTCTTGAATCCGGCGGGCAATAACCGGCAATTTGCTGAAGGAAATTTTTTTCATGAATTCAACAAAAATTCCTATAGATCTGATTCTGAAAAGAATGGCCGAAGACGCGGAAAAGGCGCAGCAGCGCGTTTCACGGGCAGCCGAAGTTTTACAGGGGCGGCTCAACTCTGAACTCGCCTCGACGCCTTATGAAATTGTGTATGAAGAAGACAGGGTCAGGGTCAAGCATTATTCCTGCGATACCAACGCGGAAAATAAATTGAAAGTCCCGCTCCTGGTAGTTTACGCCCTGATTAACCGGGAAACCATGCTCGATTTGCAGCCGGACCGAAGCGTTGTCAAGACCTTTCAGGAGGGTGGCATTGACCTTTACATGGTAGATTGGGGTTATCCGAAACGCAAGGACCGCTTTTTAACTATTGATGATCACGTCAACGGTTACATCAACAACATCGTTGATTTCATCCGCGAAAAACACAATGTTCCGAAAATCAACCTTATGGGAATATGCATGGGCGGAAGTTTCTGTGTGATGTATTCAGCGCTGCATCCGGACAAGGTAAAGAATCTGATTACCACCGTTACGCCGTCGAGCTTTGACACGGACAAGGGTCTTTTGCATGTATGGATGAAAGATATTGATGTAAACAGGATGCTTCAGACATTCGGCAATATTCCCGGCGATCTGATGAATTTAGGTTTTCTCCTGCTCAATCCCGCGCGTCTTATGATAGATAAATACGTCAGTTTCATGGAAAATATGGACAACAAGGATTTCGTGGAAAACTTTGTACGGATGGAGCGTTGGATTTTTGACAGTCCCGATGTTCCCGGAGAAACATTCCTCCAGTTTGTGGAAGACTGTTATAAGAAAAATTTATTGATTCAAAGCAAAATGTTTCTGGGAGGCAAAAGAGTTGACTTGAAAAAACTGACGATGCCCCTTTTAAATTTTTTCGGCGAATATGATCATCTGGTGCCGCCGGAAGCCTGCAATCAACTTACTAAAGCTGTAGGAAGCAGCGATGTGGAAGATGTCTGTCTGGAAACGGGACATATCGGCATCTACGTCAGTTCCAGATTTCAAAAAATGTTCGCTCCGAAAATCGTCCGGTGGCTGAAAGATCGCGACAAAGAAGATATTGTTGCGCCGGAGTCCGCTTTGGCGCGGCCGTTTGGTAAACGGCAGTCGCGGATTAAGCGGCAAGTTTCTGGTGCTTCTAAAAAATCATCGGCGGGCCGGAAAAAATCTGCCGGAAAGGAAGCGTTTGAAAAGAGTTCTCTGGACGAGGCGATCATCAGCAAAACCGGGTAATTTTCGAAAATAAAAAATATTGCAATCCGAGAATTGCTGAGGCCATATAAAAAAGGGAGACAAAATATGTCAACAAAAGAAGGATATTTTAGCAGCTTAAGTAAATTGAGCCGGAAACTGGCTACGACGGATGATCAGGATAAGATGCTGCATTTGATTGTTTCCGCGGCGATGAAAACACTAAAAGCCAAGGCGGCCGTCATCTTCCTTATGGATGAAGATTCTGATAATTCCATTCGCAGCACCGCGGTGGCTCAGATAGGACTTTCCGAAAAATACATACACGCGGGAACGGCTCACGCCATCAAAATAAGTCCGCAGTTGCTGAAGAACGGCCATATGTATTTTCGTGATGCCACGACGGATAATCGCCTGAAGAATCATGAAGCAAAAAAAGCTGAAGGCATCGGCTCAATTCTTTCCGTGCCGGTTATGGATAAGGGTAGAATGCTGGGCATCTTGAGCCTTTACACCAAAGATATCCGCCGGTTTACCGCGGAGGAAATTGATTTTCTTTCCATTCTGGCCGAACAGGGAGGCTTTGCCATTGAGAATGCCAATCTTATCAGGAAACTGCGCAATCATTCACGGATATTTCTGAATCTGGCTGCGAGTATATCGTCAAGTCTTGATGTCAAAAACATCCTGCTGGCTATGACTCATGATCTGGTAAAAGAGCTGCAAATAAAAGCTGCTTCGGTCAGGCTGCTGGATGAAGAGAAACTTACGGTAAAACTGGTTGCCAGTTTCGGTTTAAGCGAAAAATATCTCAACAAAGGGCCGGTTATGGCGGATAAAAACATCGCCAAGGCGCTGAAAGGAGAAACTATCGCTATCAAAAATGTTTCCGCCGATCCGGGAATTCAATATCAGAAAGAAAAGGAAGAAGAAGGCATCGTCTCCATGCTTTATGTTCCGATTAAATCCAAAGACAATGTCATTGGTGTGCTCAATGTATATAGCAGCCGTCCAAAAGAGTTCACGGAAGATGAAATCCTGCTGGTAACGGCTCTGGCCTATCAGGGCGGGCTGGCTATCAGCAATGCCAGCCTTTATATCATACTGCAGGATGATATAAATGATTTGCGGGAGAATATTTGGGGTCATAAAAGCTGGTTTTAAGACCATCTTATGACTTCTTCGGCGAACTATGTTGGCAGTGTGGCTACTCAACGCATTACTAACACACCTCGTTGCCTTCTCCTCGGCGCTACGATATTAGAGAAATGGAGATTAACTTGATATACGTTTGGATGAAAAGCATTTCTGCATGGTATAAATCTGTTAGGAGGTAAGGTTCAAATGATTACGGGAAAAAGCATTGATAAACTGCATGTTGGAGATGCGGCGGAATTTGCCAAGACAGTGACGGAAACAGATATTTATTTATATGCGGGCATAACAGGCGATTTCAATCCGGCGCATGTCAATGAAGAGTATGCGAAAAACACCTTTTTCAAGACGCGCATAGCGCATGGCATGCTCACTGCGGGATTTATTTCCGCCATCATCGCCAATCAATTGCCCGGTCCGGGAACCATTTATCTGAAGCAGGATTTGAGTTTTCTCGCGCCGGTGCGCATTGGCGACACCATTACCGGACTGGTCGAAATTCTGGAATTGCATATGGAAAAAAACCGCGTCCGGCTGAAAACCACCTGCAGCAATCAGGATGGTGTAATTGTGCTCACGGGTGAAGGGCTCGTCAGTCCGCCGAAACCGCCAAAATAATAATAAAATATTTATATGCTATTTCCCAAATCTTAATTTTAAAAGGGTGAATATATAGGAAATCATAAAAAGAAATAGATTTCGTTTTGTTTCTCCAAACATTCTTTTCTTGAAGGAAAATGGAACCTCTTTTATTTTCAAATTTCCATTTATCTTTTTTAATTTAAATAAGATCTCTTCTACAATATCAAAATTATTACAATACAAATGAAGTTTTTTTAACGATTCCCCTTTATATAATTTAAAACTATTTGAAACATCTTTGCACTTTAAATTGAGAACCATGGAATAAATAACATTAACCATCCAGCTCATAAAAATTAAAACACGGCTATTATCTGTCACTCCTCCGTCAATATATCTTGAAGCAATAACTACATCATAATCACTCTTATATTTATACAAATCATGAATGAACTCTGGTGAATGAGAACCGTCTGCATCCATAAAAATTACATATTCTCCGTTAGCGTTCTCTATGCCTGTACGTACTGCATCTCCGTAATTATTTCCTTTTTTTCTATTTAAGTAAATTAAGTTATTGTTTTTACAAATGTCCTCTGTAGAATCCATGGCACACATAGTATCCACAATTAATATCTCATAATTATCCCCTGATTTTTGCATCTCATTTACGAGCCTTGGGATAATTATTCTTAAATTTTCTTCTTCCAAATAAGAGGGTATAATTATACTAACTTTAACATTAGTACTCATAATCCTTCCACCCACTTTATCATTTTCCTGATGCCGCTGACTTTATCTTCTTTGGGCTGCCAGTTTAATAATTTTTTAGCTTTTATGATGTCAGCAACAAATATTTTTTGATCGCTTTCTCTGGGAGGAAGTTTTTTATATTTTAGAGTAACTTTTAATTCTTGTTCTAAAATCCCAAAAAGTTCCAAAAGAGAAAGACTATTCTCTATGCCGCCGCCAATATTAAAAGCATTTCCTTTTGCTTTTTCTACATTCTCAATAGCTTTAAAATAGAGATCCACCGTATCATCTGCATAAAGAACGTCTCTGACCTGTTTACCATTGCCTGAAATAGTAAAAGGTTCTTTTGCCAAATCTCTTTTAGTCTCTATGGCTTTTTGACAAAACCAGCCTATCCATCCCTGATCAAAAGTTGAAAATTGCCTCCCTCCAAACATGGAAGAATGACGAAAAACAATTGTTCTTATTCCAAATATTCTATAAAAATCTAACATATATTGATCTGCGCTTCCTTTTGAACATCCATAGGGAGAATGAAATTCTAAAGGAATAGTCTCCGGGAAACCAAGAGGGAATTCAACACAAACATATCTTGTGTCTGTTTCTTTATACTTTACCCACTCTATATCCCCATAAACTTTATTTGTGGAAGAATAAACGACTATACTTTCAGGAGAATACGTCTTTATTGATTCAAGAACATTAAATGTGCCTAAAGCATTTATCTCAAAATCTATTCTGGGATCGGCTATTGAGGTTGTCATGGCTACTTGTCCGGCCAAATGAAATAAAACATCAGGTTTGATCTCTTTTATTGCATGATTTACTTCTGTGCTTATTCTCACATCTGAGTCATAGAATTTAAATTTGCGAGATTACTGCCCAGGAAACCGCACCCGCCTGTTATAAGTATTTTCATTTTTTTATTCTTGCCCTCTCTATATTTATTGTCCGCAACAATCCTTCTTCCAATGTATATTCTGGTTTCCAGTTTAATTTACATATTTCAGTGATATCCGCCCTGCTTTTCATAGTCTCATTTTCTCTATAGGGGATAGCTCCAAAATTTAACACAGTTCTATTATTTTTCGCGATATCCTTGACCAATCTGACAAACTTTTGTATTTCGACAGCGTTGCCCGTGCCTATTTCATACCTCAAGAACCCTTTTTTGAATTTATCCATATTCTTTATTATGGCAATAAAAGCAGAAACAACATCGTCGATATAAATAAAATCTCTTTTTTGCTTCCCCGCCGTCAAATCTATTTTTTCAGCATTATTTAAAATACTATCGATAATATAAGAAACAAATTTAGTATTATCATCATACGGTCCATAGAAATGTTCTAAAGCCACATTCAAACATATCATCTCGTTTGCATACAACTCAAGCCATTCTCTAAACTGATTCTTTGATAACGAATAATAGCTGACTCTTTTATCCAAAATAGTATCTGTATTTATAAAGCAGGAAACTCTATTTTTCTTTCCCAGTTCCAGGAGTTGTAAAGGGAGGGTAAGATTGGCTTCTATTAAAGATAAAGGTTCTATATCTCTTTGTCCATAAACCGTAGCACAATGGACTATGATATCTATTTTGTTTTCTACAAAAATATCTTCCAGTTTTATCTGGTCAGCATTATAAGATTTAATACGATCAGCAATATCGTCGATCCTGTGTGTTTTTGAAAAACTTCTTTTTAATATGATTATATTAAAATTTTCTTTGCTGAGTATTTTAATTATATTACTCCCTAAAAAACCCGTAGCCCCCGTCAGTAATACATTTTTTTTCAATATAATATTCCTTTTCTTTGTGAAGAATTATTGTTGCCCCGCTGCTGTTTTTTCCGCCTTGCTTCTTTTTAATAAGAACATATAGCCATTAGAATCAATGGCTGTCAGGTTTCTCAAGATACCTGTTATATTGTCCAATATGTGAGGATTATCTGCAACAAATATTTTTACATCAGAATCCATTATAACTTTTTCGAGTTTTTCATAATCTGATTCCAGAAATAAATCAGTAAGGCCCGGATTGAAAGCAGAAATATTTGGTATTTTGGAAAAGTAGATGCCGCTATTCCGGGAGAAGATAAGTATCTTTTCGGAAGAACTCGCATGTTTTTTTATAAAATTACAATTCATTTCTATAATGTCTTTTATTTGAGAATGAGTCTGAACATTTTTTATGGAAATCTTTAAAATGGAGAATTCATCTTTTATGTTCATGGACATAAAGATCACGGATAAAGATAAAATCGATGCAAGCAGGATGGATAAAAATCTTAATAAAATATTTTTGTCATGCTTTAAAAAGGAAAGAATTTTATCAAGAAATAATGTCAACAGAATAAAGAAGTAGAAACTTGGACCCCAAAGCGAAGCATCATGACTTCTTCCCTGGTAATACAAAAGCATTCCTGTTCCCATTATTGTTACCAGAAAGATATTTTTTGTCCAGGAGGTTATGTCCTTTTCTATCATTGCCCTGATGCTTATTCCCATGCCTGTTATGTAAGTCAAAGCGAGTATGTTCCAGGGATGAATTAAGGGCATTGGCACCATATTAAAACCAAGTTCTGAAAAAACAAAAAGTGTTTGTACCAACACACTCAGATTCAATATCCTGCCATACCAAAGGAAAACATAGAGACAGAAAAATGAAATTGTGATTATGATGACAGAAGATATTTTTATAACGTGCCACAAACTGTTTTTTAAAATGGCCTTTACATTTTTCTCCTCAAATTCAGAATAGAAATTCAGTAACATCCAGGATAATGTCGTGACCACTCCTGTGTCGAAATTCCACAACAGTGACAGGGAACATATGCTTGAAGAAAGAACATACAACTTTTTGTTTTTGTATTTTATGTATAAGGCGCTCACGAAGAGTAATAAGCATGGAAATAAATATCTTAGAGGCAGGTATCCATAATAAGGTTCTACCCGTCCAAATAACTCTGCAACATAAAATAATTGAACAGATAAATTTGGCAGATAAACTGCGCTGATAAATCCTAAGAAAACCAGCAATTTATTATGAACTGTATTTTTAAGAAAAAACAGAATCAATAAATAAGACAAAGCGATAAGAACGCAAAAAACAATACTGCATTTTACCACACTCAAACCAAGTATCTTGAAAATTATATTCAGAAAATATGGATATAGACCATAAGTATTGGTAAAACCATCCACTCCTAAAGGAACACCTTTGAATAATTGAACTATAGAATAGAATACTGACTCAAAGTTATCACTGGTCGTATAAATAGAAAATACATATATGGTAGCCATGTATGCGATTAACAATAAACAGAAAATGTCAAATAAGATCATTATATATTTAAAAAGATTATTCTTTTCTGAGCAGTTTATTTTAAGAAAAACATATAGAATAATAATGAAGGGCACACAAATAAGGAGTGAAACATTTTTGTTCAGGACGGAATTTAGAATATACAATTGCAAATGTGAGTATGGAGGAAGATAGATACTTGGGGCATTCAGAACTTTATAAAGGAATAAAGGTAAGATTATTACCATATAAAGACATATAAATATCCATATATTATTAATTATAATTTCTTTTTTATTGTGTAAAAACCTTTTTAAAATTGAATAATATACGAGTAGTAATACTGGTATTAGGAAAATTCCGGCAGTAAATAATGATGTTTTTAAAGGTTCCGGTCTGCATTTATTAATCAGACCAGGAATAAGAATTATCATGGCCTTTTCCAATATTAATGATATGTCCGGTTTGTAAAATGAGGAGATAAGTTTTGCCAGAAGAAAGTATGAAATTATGGCAAAGGATATAGAGAGAACTAAATTTATACAGTCTCTTTTTATCTCTATATTAGATAATTTGTTTTCCAAATTTATTCCTTTGGTGTAATAATTTACCGTTTATGATTTTTTAAACGAAAATCTGGAATGTCCGAAATAGCTGACAATAGCGATTACCGGAATCAGAAGCGCGCCGGCGATTTTTGGATCTAGCTTCATAACCTCGACAAAAAAAGGAAGTAACGCAAGGCCGAGAATGCTTGTTAGAGTATACATCGAATAAAATTTAAAAAATTCGATAATGACGGCTTTCCCCTTCACCGTTGATTTGAAAGTAATATGTTTGTGAAAGATAAAAGCGCTGATCGTGGATATAATATTCGACAAAACGGCGGCGGTCATATAGGCCGCATAGCGTTTTTGAAAAACAAATGTGAAAAGGTAATCAAGGCTGATATAAGCTAAATAACCAAAGATTGTGTTCCAGACACCGATGAAAAAAAATCTAATTTTTATTTGATGCTCCTGCCACAGATGTTTCCATGATATTTTCAAAAGCCTGCTCCTTAAAACTAATCAAAATTAATTAGGTATTTATCACAAAACATTTCCGATAGACTAAAATTTATATTTTCATCTTTATTGCAAAATCCTGATAAGATACTTCTTTGTTTTTGGGAGTAAACAGGGAAGTTTCTTTTTCATGTTAATTATCAAGAAAGATTTTGTGCCGGCGTTTGATCACGGATAACAATTCATCGCCTCTTTTGCTTGTCTTATGGTTTCTATGATGCCGTCCTTAAAATTCGTTTCCGGTTTAAACCCAGTGTCGTTTGAGAAAGCCGTTATATCGGCGCATAGCTTCATGGCCTGCCCTTCCGGGTATTCAATATCTCCAAAACCAAGCGAAAGAGAAGGGTCAATAGCATCCCTCATTATTTTCACGTATACTGAAAGTTTCTTTGTTCTGCCACTACCGACGTTATATACAGCGCAATTCCTGCCTTTTTCAAAGGCGAGCAGGAAAGCTTTCGCGGCATCCATACTGTACAGGTAATCCCACTTCTGCTCACATTTTGTAAGTGAAGGTTTCTCTCCTCTTAAAAGTTTATTCATGCAGTAAGTAATCATGTTATCGTTTCTATTATGAGGACCGTAAACGCTGAAAATACGAAGCCACATATGCTTAATTCCAAGTTTACCGCATAAAAGAGAAGATATCCTGCCTGTAGAATATTTTGCAATTCCATAAGCCATTACAGGCGCTATAGAGGCTTTTTCCGAGACCTTTCCCGAAATCTTTCCGTATTCTGCCTGTGAACCGGCGCCTACAAATGTTTTACAACCCAGTTTTGATGCTGCTTTTACCGCATCCAGCGTGTATTTTATGTTTCTCTCCTGCAGTTCCGGATTTATGCGGCCTTCTTTGTCTGTATGGCTCCATCCAAGATGAAAAAAAACATCATAGGACCCCTTCAATAGATTCGGTAAAGATTCTATTTCTTCCAGGCCGCATTCTGCGACACGGATTCCATTGAACGAGGGGATTAAATTATTTCTTTCCGATCCCGGTCTGGACACGGCGGTAACTTCAATCCCTTTATTTGCGCATTCCTTTACCAGGGCTATGCCCAGCATGCTTGCCGGACCGGTTATGATGCATCTGGTCATTTCTTTATAAAATCCTCGTCGGAAAAGACTTCATTATATGGTACGGGAAGCGCCTTTCCGTAAATTTTCTTCTTTTCGTAATTTTCTATAAAGTTTCTATCTTCGGCTATAAAACAAGTATCACAATATTCACCGAACATTTTGATTTTCATCCCACGTTCAAGAATATCTTTGAGCGGTTCCTTGAAAAAATTGCCCAGGGATACGTGTATGTAAGGGCAGGGCATGATGTCTCCGTATTTTGTTATGGAAACCATTCTCTTGACAGCGATGCAACCGAGGTTCAACCCATATGACGGTGTAAGATGGGTGAAGACATTATGGGATTTCTCCATTTCCCTTATATAATCCATGTCCGATTTGTCGATCATAACATCCATGTTGTTTTCCCAGTTGCCTACGGGTTTGGCGTAAGTGACAAAGACCCCGACATCTTTTCCATTTAAAAATTTTACAAAATCAACAAATTCCTGCGAACGTACACGCTGCTTTGTCACGACGGTTTGAACTAGTATGTTGAGTCCGGCTTTCTGGGCTGCGTCTATGGCGCGCAATGCTCTTTCGTAAGAGCCTTTGGCCTTCCTGAAATCATCGTGTTGTTTGGAGTTGAGGCTGTCAATGCTGAGTTGTATTTTGTCCACGCCTATTTCTTTTAAGTGCATGGCTCTTTTCTCGTCCAGGAACCAACCGTTAGTATCCGAAGTTATATAAAATTTTTGAGGGTCTACAGCAGCGACAATTTCGTCAAAATCCGGGAAAATAAGAGGTTCTCCTCCGGTAATAACGAGATGCGCCAGTCCCATCTCATCCGCCTGCCTGGAGAGCTCCTTAACATCATCTATCGTAAAACATCGCGGCTTTCCCTTCCTCCGCAGTCCGGTTATGCAGCAGTGCTCGCATTTAAAATTACAGGCATAATCATACTGAAACTGAAGGATGGCTATGGATTCACCCTTCTTGACTTTTTCGTCATATCTCATTATTTTTTCATACACATATGGCTTAGAAGATTTTAAAAGGCTTCTTTTTGCGGACTCTTCAGGTTTTAAATTTTCCTTAGACATTTTTTCTCCTAGAAATTATTAATAGAAGCAAGTGCATTTCTCAGAACATGTACTCTTATATTATGCTGATTTTTCGATACGGTTTCCCCTTAATATCCTCACTTCCATTGAAGTGCCATATTTATTTTTAATTGTTTTATATATTTCATCGGAGTAACTTCCTGCCAGAATCATTATGGCATCAACAGGATTTTTATCAAGAGCGCTTGG
>JBEKJX010000174.1:0-7984 GCA_050011015.1 Smithella sp. | reverse complement strand
GTATCAACCTAGAAACGGGTGAATATTAGGAGAGGCACATTGGCGGTTGGCAGTCAACAGGAGAACGTATCAACCTAGAAACGGGTGAATATGAGGAGAGGCACATTGGCGGCTGGCAGTCAACAGGAGAACGCATCAACCTAGAGACCGGTAATTATGAGGAGAGTCACATCGGCGGTTGGCAGTCAACAGGAGAACGCACCAACCTGGAAACGGGGGTACACGAGGAGAGTCACATTGGCGGTTGGTTTCCAACCGATAGTTCTGGAAGCGGGCCAGGACGTTCCCCTATGGGGGGCGTTACATCACATAATAAGCAATCCTCAGTTTCAGTTAGCCCGTCTCACAGCAGTACATACCCCGAGTATTCATCTTCGGTCAGCAGTTCCACATCGTCATCTGGCGATGACGATGTCGGTATTGTTATTGTGATCTTATTGGTGATTGGCCTCACTATTGCCGCCTTTTTTTCCGGAAAACATTCTGAGACACAGAGTTCTCCTGCTGTACCTGAAGCTCAGCAAAAATATATAACTGGATGGGCTCCTCCAAACACTTACTACTACTCGGACGGCACCTCATCCGTGGCAGGTTCGCCACCATCGAATCAGTACCCGCAAGAGGAGGCCAGTAACCCCTACTGTGGTGAGGTGGAAAAAATGGCGTGGTATTTTACTGAGTTTTGCCGTAATCCAGAACTTGCGACTCTAAACAAACAGGTTTTACGTCTTGATTCGATTCTTTCCATGACAAGTAGTGCTTTCGGTACTGATTCGAGGATCTGGCAACAAAAGGTCGATGAAACATGCAAGCAACATCAGTCTCCTTCAGATTGTCTGCATTCTGCGCTTGAAGACCGTTCTCGGTTACTACAGGCAAAGATTATTGAAGCACTTGCCTCGGATAGACCAGCAATATTCAAGGATCGGGCACGTGAGCTTTGGGAGAAGTACAAAAAGGAGAAGGGAATATTTGAAGAAAAATCTGCCGATGACTTAACACAAGTTCAAGCAGAGCAAGAAACGCAAAAACAGGCTGCTTCAATTGAAAGGGCACCTTTGGGAGATAAAGAACAAAATAAGGTTGCCTTGGAGCAGCAACGGGCGGATGCCTTGGAGGGTGTACAGCTATCTAAAGTCGTATTTAAGATCTCCAACCAGAATTGTGTGCCGATAGACTTCTACATGGGCAATGAACTTGTTGCAATAGTTCAAGCAAATAAATATCAAAATGTGCTGGTAGATATGGGAACTTATACTGTTCGTGCATGTGATCATAACACGTCAAACTGTACCCAATACAGTACCATTATGATTAGTGGACCATGGACTGAAACAATTAATAGGAACCCGGCTTGCAATTCTAACGTATATGGGAATAATCTTCTAAGACCGCCAGCGCCACCGATAATAATGTTTAGGTAACAAACCACAAAAATCGGCACTCCAACCAGTTAATCTCATTCCCGGATTCATGGCCAAAATCATCGGTTCTTGGTTTTTATAACAAATCCATTTTATCATATCAGTTTGTTTCTGAAGCACATCTCTGTTTATCTCCGTTTATAAAAAATTTATCCGATCTTCGGACTACACATGAATTTTTAAAATCAAATTCAGATAAGGAGGTATTAATTTATGAAAAAGAAAATCTTTACGCGACCGGTTTCTGTGACGCTGCCGGATGAGATGTTCGATCAGATCAAAGCTATAACAGATCGGAGAAACATTGGTCTTTCGGATTATATCAGGGAGGCAATTCAACTGAAACTCAAATCAAATATAAAGGAGAACGGATATGAAACCGAATGATACATATTTAACTGCGGAATTATTCACTGTTGCCGATTTTGAGACATATCTCAAGCATGGCTGGACTCTGTTGGATATAAAATCGGGTAATGATGCTTATCCGGTCATATATGTGGTGAAAAAGGAAAAAAAGACAGAAGCATCAGAAGGGAAAGACAATGAACGATAAACCTGCATTTGGAACTAAAGAATGGGCATCAAAAAATGAAAATTTAATCAAGGGTTGCAGTAATGATTGCAAGTACTGTTATGCAAAGGCAATGACCATTCAACATAAGAAAAACACACAGGAAGAATGGAAAAATGAAATTGTTAATCAGGGCAAACTAAGAAAAGGGTTCAGAAAATATGATGGAAGAATCATGTTTCCTTCAAGTCATGACATAACGCCGGAACATCTTTATGACTGCATGACATTTCTTTCCCATATATTGAAGTCCGGCAATAATGTTCTTGTCGTATCAAAACCGCATCTGATTTGTATCAAACCAATATGCGACTACTTAAAAGAATATAAAGACAATATTCTTTTCCGTTTTACCATCGGCTCGGCTGATTCAAATGTATTAAAATTCTGGGAACCGAATGCTCCTGACTTTGATGAAAGACTGAAATCATTAAAATATGCATATAGCGCCGGGTATCAGACAAGTGTTTCCTGTGAACCAATGCTGGATGATAAAATTGATCAGGTCATTGTAAAAGTGCTTCCCTATGTGACAGAAACCATCTGGATAGGGAAACCAAACAAGCTGAATGAAAGACTTTCCATAAATGGGTTTAAGAATGATCAGGTTACCATGGAAGCCGCTCGCGGGTTAATGCAATTATTCTCCGATGAGTATATTTTGGAGCTTTATGACAGATACCGGAATAATCCGAAGATCATGTGGAAAGACAGTATTAAGAAGGTCGTTGAAAGAGCGGACAATGCCCGCCAGAGACTGGGGCAAGACACTCAACCTGTTTGCTGATCGAATGCCTTGCTGAATATGAAAAAGTTCATTTACACAGATTATCTGACACACTCGGTCATGAAATAACAGAAGTAACTGCCACAGAATAATTTTCATTAATAGTCCGAACTTTATCAATTATATCTTCGGACTTACTAATGATGATAAACATGACCGGATGTTTATATATAGCTATTGTATATAACTTATTTTGTTTAAGTCCATTGATTCGTTGATTTATGATTTTAAAAAGACTCTGAGCAGAGTGAAAAAGCCGAAAGTATTGAAAAACAGATATTACTGATTGATTTGACACCTGATTTAATATTAAGCCAATATCATGATATAAAAGATGTTTATCACTAGGGTTACGTTTTGGTTCAAATCCGTTGTCTGGATCAATAAAAAGGACTTGCTTATCATCTTTTCTTATATTCGAAAAATAAGCATTTCTTTTATCTTTGTTGTTTATGAATAGATGTGCTCCCTGGTGTAAATCGACAGAATATTTTGCCGCTGTTCTCTCTGGTAACTGACTAATCATCTTTTGAAGTTCAGTTGATACTTCGTCACATTGACCTTGTTTGAATTTTTTACTAAGTTCATACTTATCTCTCTCATTCTTTAAGTATTTACAGAAATCTATTACTTCTTGTCTGGCTGGAAATTGCTTCGGGTTAGTATTTCCTTGTTTCGTATCCTCATCAGGGGTCATCATAAAAAATATATTTAATAATGGATATCCAAGTGATTCAGTAAGGTAATTATGATAGTCCCATTTAAAACTGTCACGGGAGTCGCCAAGAAATTGTAGTTTCATAATGGTTTCATTTATTAATAATTGCTTTCTTGCCCAAATTCATTTTTGAACGATACAATTCACGTTCTTTTCTCCATCGCGTAAATTGATCATTCTTCAAATTTAGAGGAACACTGATTTCTATTAAACGGTTTTTTTCAAGTATTTTTTTACTAATTTTTTCGTAAGGTTTTTTAACAGTAAGTGTTGAAATGAAATAAGCTTTATTAACTCTTAGTTTCTTTAAGCTCTTATTCAGGCTTTTTCTATCTTTCAAAGAAATTTTCTTTTTGTTCCACTTTAATTCAATAGCTATCCTCGGGATTTTCTTTTGAAAGATGAGAATATCAATATAATGACCGGTCTGATAGGAGTATCTTCCCAAGAAAACTCTCCAATTATCATCTCCTTTTAAGAAACTACGAAGATGATAATATATACAACCTTCCAGATCAGGCTCCTTGACCATTTTTAGATGTTGCAAGTCGCGTTCAATCTTCTTCGGTAATTTATCTTTTATGAACGATTCTGTTTCGTTCAGTGTAATTTTTTTAGAATTCATTTTAATAATGCAAATCCCATCATCATTATATTTATGACTTGTTTTTTAATTACTAATTAATATCAACATGGCAGAAAAATCAATCCCTCAAAAGAGGGATTTTAATTTAACGGGAAAACTATTTCGCCAGTTCTTAAACCTGATTGATGCGAGGGAGCAATTACCCTTCCATCATTCAAAAAGCTCCCTTTTATATACCTTGTTATTTGTTACATCCTTTAATTCCCTCGGCAGCATCTTTTCAAAAGTTTTAACCCAATTTTTATGCCCGGTTCGTGCAGTTTCTTCGTTGTCATATTCCTCAACTATCAACAAATTTTCTTCATTGAAGGCGCGATGACCTATTGCTGTCACGCATTTACCAGAATCATCGGAATAGGTTGCCACCAGGGCATGGTTTACATGCTTAAAAAGTCCTACATTCAATGATCTTTTAGTGAAAAGTTTATATACGCTGACTATTGCCATCAGGAATAAATATTCCAGTTTCGTAATAATGATTTGCAATTTCACTATAAGTAATTGCAATCCGGGAATAATCATTTTCGGACCGATGATAATTACAAACAGCAGAAAAAATGTCAGTTTTAAATAAATTGGATATTCAAGCATAATCTATTTAATTTTATCTTTAAAATAAAAAAGGCCTCCATGAGCACAATACTCAGAAGACCAACTTTTTCAGATCCCTAGGGCCTGATTATGTCCATTATTCATATGGAGTCACAAGCAATGTTTGAAATTAATATATTGCTGATGAGGGAAGATGTCAAAGAGAATTTCCTAAATGAAGGTTTTAAAACCTGTATTCATTAAAATATCCATTTTGCAAACGCTATGATTGAAAAGAAAATCAAAAGATAAATAAGCACAATAGTTCTGCATCCCATCATACGTCCTAATTTCCGTTGTCGTCCCTGTTTAGTCAAGGGTACTCCGATCTTTCTTGATATTTTGTTTTTTAGACCGGAAATTCCTACTGCACGCTTCCATGAAAAAGAAATACCAAATTTTTTGCCCATAACATTCCCTTTGTTTTAATTTATTTCTAAGAAACAATTGCTTTTATTAGTCCCTACCAACTCTCTTTATTATTTAGTGGTAGTCAGTGATCAAATTTCCGAACCTCATCACTATAAAGCTTATGTTTTAGGAATATGTGTGGCTCATAGGTTTTGCTGGAATCGTTCAATTAGATCACGAATGGCTCTCGCGTCCTCTTTGCTATGCCCATGGCTCACAATGGGGTTGCCTCCTCCAGTCGAATCAATTCGGATGTTAGACCATAATATACCCGTTTGGATATTGACTGAAGCCACTTTAGGGATTGGAATGCTCTCTTCATTGGAACCAAAAAGTCGCGGTTTAATCCGCGTAACCCGATTTTGATTTACTTCAATACGTACTGGAAAAAGCCGGTTTCCCTCAGTCAACCGACTGGCAATGAATACACGGTTGTCGTCAGCCATCGTTTCTTCCTCCGACTCACTAATTTAAATTGATAAAGAATTATTTTTTCACAGTGAATTATATGAAGAGAACCCTACGTGTCAAGGAAATATTGGCCGCCATTTGACACAATAGCATCCTGATTATCCGTATAACTACATCTACAGAGTTCATAATCCTAAAATATTTTTAAAGTAAGTTTTCAAAGACGCCAACCGATTTTTTGTAAGCTTTCATATTAATGGCGTCCTTGATCGCGGCGATGATTTTGACAATCAGATAAATAATGACTACCACGCCGATTGCGGCACCGAGTGCTATAAAAAGGGCGTCAAACGACGTCGTGATAAAATGCCATATTGCATCAAAAAAGCCTGTAACATTTTTGGCTGTCTTGAATTTGTAATAAATCACTCCAAAGAAGGTAAATAGTCCAACCAAGGTACCCATTCCTCCCCACGCAATAACCGTGCCTTTAGGCAAATTAGTTTTTTTGTATTTTTCGATGACTTCTCTTTTTAGCTCTATATAATTTGCAAGATTTCTACTTTTTACTAATTTCATAAAATCAATAAGCTTTTCCCAGTTATGCGAATTCATAAGTGTTTTTACAATTATTCGTGTTGAGTCCTGCAATTCCGTAACAGTTTTATCAAACTTTGTTAAATTCAGAGCGGATGTGAGTCCTTTATGTAATACAACAAAGTGAATAATATTTTCCTTGTTACGACTGAAGGTATTACGGAGAAGTCCAAATTCATTGTTGAAACAGGAAGAGTCCAGTATTTTCTCGTATACATTTGCCAACTGGTTGTAGAAAAAACTCTCTTCTTCATTAATCTTCCATTTTGTGGTCAGGAAGGTAAAATATGCTTCAACCAGATTGATGGCGTCCTCAGACAGGTTGACCGCGATTTCTTTAATATTCCTGCTTAAAAGATCAGGTAACTTGCTTGTAATCCCTTTTGCGGTATCAAACATCTTTTGAAAAAACCCTTTGGCATTCTGATTTTTGATATATTTGATCCGCGCCTGGATGACATAGATATGTTCGCTGAACAGTTCTTCCGCCGTCCGTGATATAATGTCTTTGATATCCTCATTTCCGGCTTTTTTGAAAGCGGAATCGAGATGGAATATTATCTTGTCAAAGGTGGCTTCCAAATCGGAAGGGTTTCTCAGAAATGCTGCCGGTGCATGAAATGCGGCATTATAGTCTGACGCGTAGGTTTTATCCGTTCGAGCACTTAGTGCTAACTCAACATATTTTTGATCAAGTTGAAGCAGTTTTCCTTCAGTAATCATTAACTCATTTGTCACTTAGTATCTCCTTTCTTATAAACATGAGTTGGAATTAATAAATGATTAACATTTTTTCATGAATTACTTTGAACAGAACAACTTCTCCCATTGTTGCCATTTTGGGCAATATGTTGCTGCGGAAGAAGTTCTTCCTTTCTGGGCAATGCAATCGGCATTTCCTGAATCCGTATTCACATAAAAAGGTTTATATGCTTGAAAACCGATTGTTCGTCCTCCTTCCCAGAACATGCATGTGGCACATTTTTTTTCAGTTACTCTGTACTGTCCAGTAGCCATAATATCCTCCTCCTTTTATTCATCGATTAATGGCCTATGATCAAAATCTTCTTCTGTTACGTTTCCGGATACTATATTTATTTCTCCCTTTAATATGTAAATTTTCCTATCAACTGTGCTGAGTTCAAGTTGATATTCAATCTCTAAATCTGATTTTATATAGGTGCCTTTTTGAGGAATACTGATATTATATTTGCCTTGCGATGGATTGGATGATGTGCAATTTAAAGCTTCAACTTCGATAAAATTTTTACCGAAATATTCATGCTCTCCCTGTATCGTTTTTTCTGTTATTTCTTCCGGCAACTTAATCAACAGTTGGGCGGCATATGTATTTGGCACATCATCAAGGTCTTTACCAATTAAACCCAAGTACATATATTGTTGAGGGTCTATCGGAACAAACAACAAATGAGTGTAAGCAGGCTCTCTTTTTAACTTGCCTTTGTATTTTTTTACAACGCAGTATCTAACAGTTCCATTCATATTTAAGCATAATATTCTTTTCGGAATGGTGTTTCTTTATTTGTAATATTGATTATTTAATAAAATACATCCAATACACAGAATATGTCAAGATGATTCTATGTAATGGATTGTTTTTATCCCCTTCATTTTCTGACAACATATAGACAAATTCAGGAGATAAAAACATGAACGTCAAACAAATGATAGGTACGCGTATTGCTGAGTTAAGGAACTCTAAAGGGTTTACTCAGGAGCAGCTTGCCGGGAAAATGGAAATCAGTTCAAAATATCTCAGCAGCATAGAACGCGGCAAAGAAAATCCGACACTAGATACGTTCAT
>JBEKJX010000173.1:0-6435 GCA_050011015.1 Smithella sp. | reverse complement strand
CTTAATTTTTCTACAGCAGGGAAGCCCCATGACCTTCAAAAGTTCTCATCAGGTTTCGACGCTTGAGGCAACAGCCATGGGAACCACGGACAAGGGTGTACCAAAGCAGCAAACGATCGTGGTCGGGCCGGTTGCGGCCCTTGAATCAATCAAGATGCTCGGCACTAACGTAGGCGGATTTTTTGGCATGAATGCCGCGCACCCCTATGAGAATCCTACCGGCTTGTCGAACTTTTTTAATACATTGGCCATGATGATCTTTCCGTTCGGTCTCGTGCTGATGTACGGCAGAATGCTTGGCAGGCCGCGGCATTCCTGGGTTATTTTCTCAGTAATGATAACGTTGATGGTCGGCACGATTATCTGGTCGATCTGTTTTGATACATTGAAGCCGAATCCGGGGTTAACGGCTCATCGTATTGCTCGAACATATCAAATCCCCAATGCGAAAGCGCCGGGTGGAACTCAGGCGGTGAACATTCCCGCCGTAACAGGCCTGCCGGTTGACCAGCATTTGGGGAACCTTGAGGGAAAAGAGATGCGCTTCGGGACTTCGGCCGGCGCCACTTACGCGGCAATAACAACTGACGTTACATGCGGCTCGGTGAACGCAGAAATGGACAGCCTCAATCCACTTGCCGCCCTTTCTCCTATGGTGGGTATGTGGCTCAACTGCTTATTTGGAGGCAAAGGTGTCGGGATGATCAACATGCTGCTTTATCTGATCATCGGGATCTTTCTTGCCGGTATGATGGTGGGGCGGACGCCCGAATATCTTGGCAGAAAAATCGGAGCCCGCGAGGTTAAGCTAGCGGTGATCGCCCTTCTGGTCCATCCGACAATGATTCTCCTGCCCACCGGTCTCTTCGCAGCAATGAGTTGGGGATTGCAGGCAGTCAGCAATCCCGGCGCGCATGGCTTTTCCCAGATGCTCTTCCAGTTCTCTTCAGCCTCCGCCAATAATGGTGCGGCTTTCGACGGATTGGGCGTGGTTTATGGGTTCGCCAATAATGCCAATCCTGCACCTATGGCCATCCCCTGGGATATTGCAACGGGACTGGTGATGCTCTTTGCCCGTTATCTGCCAATTATCGCGCCCATTGCCATGGCGGCGTATCTCGGCGCCAAGAAAGCAAGCCCGGCCGGTCTGGGAACACTGCGCGATGACAGCATAACTTTCGGCTTTCTCCTGTTCGGGACGGTTCTTATCGTCGGGGCGCTGCTTTTCCTGCCGGTTGCCGTGCTTGGTCCGGTGGCTGAGCACCTTGGCCCCATGCCCTTCGGCGGATAATCGGAGAGTAGTACGATTATTTAGGAAAATTATTTAATTCTGGATGAAGTAAATTTAAAGGAGTTTGATATGGCTACAATATCTCATGCGATAGATTCCGTACGCGAGGGACAGCAGAGTCCAAAGCGGCCGCAGTCTCAACGCAGGTTTAAACATAGGAAACTGCTCTACAAAGAAACATCATTTGCAGCTTTAAAACAGGCATTCATTATGTTGCGGCCGGACATTCAGTGGAATAATCCCGTAATGTTCGTGGTAGAGGTCGGCACTATCCTCACCTTTTTGTACATTGTTCAGGCCTTACTGAGCAAGAACGTGAGCGAGGTTCCGGTAAGCTATTTTATAACAGTCGATGTGTGGCTTTTTCTGACGGTCTTGTTTGCCAATTTTGCCACTGCCCTTGCAGAAGCCCGCGGTAAAGCCCAGGCCGACTCACTCAGAAAAGCGCGTTTCGACACGGTGGCCTATCGACTGAATGCCGCAAAATCAATCGAACAGATTTCATCTACGGACTTGAAACCCGGTGATCTGGTTGTAGTGGAGGCAGGGCAAACAATCCCCGGTGACGGAGAAGTCATTGAAGGGATCGCCTCTGTCAACGAATCCGCTATCACCGGCGAATCCGCGCCGGTGATTAGAGCTGCGGGGAGTGATCGTTCCGGTGTGACCGGTGGCACCACTGTTCTGTCCGACCGGATCGTAATCCGGATAACCAGCGGAGCCGGAGACTCGTTTCTCGACCGGATGATTGCGCTGGTAGAGGGCGCCATCCGTCAGCGTACGCCAAATGAAATAGCCCTGACACTTGTGCTTTCGGCCTTTACGCTGGTTTTTTTGATCGTGGTAATTCCCCTGTGGGCCATGGCCTGGAATGCTGAGCAATACATGATGAGTTATTTGGGAATCCAGCAACCATTGAAGAGTCTCGGTACCGATGTTCCTACTCTTGTTGCTCTCATTGTCTGCCTCATACCCACGACTATCGGCGCTTTGCTTTCCGCCATCGGGATAGCCGGTATGGATCGCGCTTTGCAGGCCAATATTATCGCCAAGAGCGGTAAAGCTGTGGAATTAGCCGGAGACATTGACGTAGTCATGCTGGATAAGACCGGCACGATAACAATCGGGAACCGGAAAGCGACGACATTCCTGCCCATCGGGGAATATTCGGCATTCACTGTAGGTAACCTGGCGGCCCAGGCATCTGCTGCCGACGAAACACCGGAGGGTAAAAGCATCATCGAGTTGTTTATAACTCAAAACAATAGAGCAGTGGATTTTGTTGAGAATACACAGTTTGTTCCATTTACCGCACAGACACGTATGAGCGGAGTCGATCTTCCTGACGGGCGCCGGATTCGAAAAGGGGCGCCTGACGCTATAATCAAATTCGTCACAGACAATAGCGGCATCATTCCGGAAGAGCTAAACACAGTGGTCAACAATGTCGCTTCCAAAGGCGCAACTCCTCTTGTTGTTGCCGATGACGCTCACATTGCCGGTGTTGTCGCTCTCGAGGATATTCTAAAGCCTAATATGCAAGAGCGCTTTGAACGACTCAGAAGAATGGGTCTGAGAACAGTTATGATAACGGGAGATAATCCTCTCACGGCTGCAACTATTGCCAGGCAGGCCGGAGTTGATGATTTTCTTGCCGAGGTTACGCCGGAGTCCAAACTTGCCTATATCCGCAAGGAACAAAATGAGGGCAAGCTTGTGGCCATGATGGGTGACGGCACGAATGATGCTCCCGCCCTGGCCCAGGCAGATGTTGCATTGGCCATGAATGCCGGAACGCAGGCCGCGAAAGAAGCAGCCAATATGGTCGATCTGGACAGCGATCCTACAAAACTGATCGAAGTAGTGGAAGTAGGGAAGCAGCTCCTGATGACGCGGGGCTCCCTGACTACTTTTTCGATAGCCAATGATGTGGCAAAGTATTTTGCGATCATTCCGGCGCTTTTTGCAGGAACTCTGCCGTGGCTGAGAATAATCGACATCATGCATCTGCATTCACCAACCTCGGCTATCCTCTCGGCGGTGATCTTCAATGCGCTGATAATCCCCGCACTGATTCCCATTGCTCTAAAGGGCATATCCTATCGGCCGCTGGGTGCCGATGCTCTTTTGCGCAGGAATCTGCTGATCTGGGGATTGGGAGGAATCATTATACCCTTTATTGGCATCAAACTGATCGACCTTTTCATGGTGGGTTGCCACCTGATCAGTTGATATTAGAAATAAGGAGAAATAATTATGATAAAATATTTTACAAAGAGTTTCTTGCTTTTGCTGGTTTCAGTAGTTATTTGCTGCATCATTTATCCGCTGGGGTTATGGGCGGTCGGGCAGATATTTTTCCCTTTTCAGGCTAATGGCAGTATGCTGAAAGGCCCGGACGGGAAAGTAGTGGGATCTCGCCTTATTGCGCAGCCGTTTACCAAAGACGAGTATTTTCAACCCCGTCCTTCAGCGGCATCCTACGATGCCTCAGCTTCGGCGTCATCTACCCTTGCACCATCCAATTATGCGCTCCGTGACCGTGTTGCCCGGATGATTGGTCCGATCGCGATGTATAAAAATGGTCACAGGGCCGGCCAGGCTGTTGCTCTGGATGTTGAAAACTGGTTCGGGAAAGATATGTATAAGGGCAAACCGCAGATCGTGGCCCAATGGGCGGATATGCATAATTTACTTGCCCAGGCCTGGGTGAATGCCGATCCGAAAAACACAAAGTATGTGGAAGACTGGGAAAAAACTCACCCCGCTTTAGTAGCCAAATGGATCAAGGACAATCCGGTTACACCTAAGCCGAAAGCATCCGATCTTGCCGTTGTATTCTTTGAAAGCTTCTCTACAGAAAACCCCGGAAAATTTCCTTCAGCCGTCACGAAAAAAGGGGCTGACGGTAAGGATGTAACGATAATCGAACCTGTTAACACAGGAACCGATATACAATCGATCTTTTTCGATATGTGGAGACAAGAGCATCCTGATGTTCAACTCCAGGATATCCCCGGTGATCTGGTTACTGCTTCCGCTTCCGGACTCGATCCCCATATCACACTCCAGAATGCACAATTTCAGCTTGATCGCGTTGTTACCAAATGGGCTGCCAACTTGAAGCGCGATCCAAATGACGTCGGGAAAGAGATTGAGCAAATAGTCCAGGAAAATGCTTCTGCGCCCTGGAATGGAATTATCGGTGAGAAATATATTAATGTGCTCGAAGTAAATCTTGCACTTTGTAAAAAATATGGGATGCCGCCAATGCAATGATCCCGGCGAATCTTTTTTATGGAAAATGAGATGACTTAGCGTGATGCATAACTTCTTGAGAAAAGAATGGATGAGCGGGATGATGGTAAGAACCTTTTACCAAAACAGCGCCGGATCTTAGGAATAATATCCAATCTGACAGCAATGACAGCGGTCCGCGGGGTCAAAATGTAATCCAGAAAGAGGAGTAATTATTGATGTTAGATTTCTCTAATTTAATCTCCTCGGGTCCAATCCCCCGTCGCTTGCGACGAAGAAGAGAGTGATGGTCCATCATGATACCCCGCTGCTTGCGGCGGGGAGATTCATTGACAACTGGAAATTTATGAGCAACGAGGATATAATCCTACCGTTCAAAAATTGCAGGCAAAATAGCAGAAATTCAACTTAACAGGTGGTACATATTTCGCAGGCAGGTCACCAGTGACGACAGGTAGTGTATATGTATCGTGATTATCAGTAATGAAGAAGGTAAACGGCCAAATGTAATGAAATCTCACATCTGGTTCATAAAGGAGGCTATATGACTCTA
The DNA here is from genome assembly GCA_050011015.1 of Smithella sp. Taxonomy (GTDB): domain Bacteria; phylum Desulfobacterota; class Syntrophia; order Syntrophales; family Smithellaceae; genus Smithella. The sequence goes on along the minus strand of JBEKJX010000173.1, from coordinate 1,333 downwards.
AAGACAAAGCTTTCATTGGGTTTAGGATTTTTATTCTTGATTATTTTCACTCTTGTCGGATTTTGCTCCTATTATGTTGGTAGATTGGGTCAAGAATCTGATAATATCCTGAAAGATAACTACAATTCCATTGTTTATTCCAATAATATGATTTCCGGTCTTGATAACATGAAAATTTCAATAAGTAGTATTATGTATAAAACAAATCATGCCGGAAGAATGTCTGATTATTACCTAAAGCTTTTTGAATCAGGCAAAAATGTATTTGAGAGCAATTTAAAAGAAGAAAATAATAACATAACAGAGATACACGAGAAAGAATATGTGGAAAAACTCAATCATGATTATGTCATGTATTTAGAGCTTTGCCTTCAATTGGAGAATAGAAAGGCTGGAAGTTCAATGATGTTTAATGACTTCCTCATGGCCTCCGAGAAACTAAAGCAATCCATCAATAGTATTTACGACGTAAACATGCAGGCGGTGGTACGGAAAAACAATTTAACAAAACAAGATTCGGCCCGCTTTAAAAACTCTATGGTTATAATAGGTGCGATTAGTATCGTATTGGCTTTAGGATATTTCTGGTATTTCCCTGTTTACATCTCCACCACGATTAGCTATCTTGCGGACAGAATGAAAAATTTGCTTAAAAAAAGTGGCGTTACCTTTGACATAAAAACAAATGATGAAGCTTACATTATTCTGCAATCTATAAATTTACTCGAAAATAAATTGGGCATAAAGAAAAATGATGCGCATAACACAACAAATGGCATGCAATAAAAAATAAATAACCTGTCGTATTGGCAGCTTAAAAACTTATGAATACTTGCAACCCGTATTCATTGATCTTCAATAATATGCCTTGTGCACCTCTGTAAATACAGATCATCCATTTCTTTCTGTAGTATTGTTTTTCTGTTTCAAACAGTCTATACAGCATATCAAATAATAATCAAATACTGTAGAATTCTAATTTAACATGTGGTAGATGTTCCGCTAACAAAGCAGCCGGATATAATCTGAAGAGGGCAATTAATAATGGACAATTTCGATTCATCTCACGAAAGAAGCTTAAAGCACAGGCTGTGGCATAAACTTGTGGGAGAGCCGCGTAATATCAATGAACCATCTCTGTTTCATAAAATATCACTGATTCCGATTCTTGCGTGGATCGGCCTGGGCGCCGACGGTTTATCTTCTTCATCTTATGGGCCGGAAGAAGCTTTTAAGGCTTTGGGCAGTCACACTTATATCGCCATTCTCATCGGCCTGGCCACAGCCTTCACCGTTTTTGTCATTGCTTATGCTTATTCGCGCATCATCGAAC
>JBEKJX010000172.1:0-6527 GCA_050011015.1 Smithella sp. | reverse complement strand
GGAATCAATGTCTGGTGCGCCGCGGGTAAAGGAACTTTCGGCACGGATGAACTGGTCAGAAGAATTGATCTGAGCGGGCTTAAAAATATTGTCAGCCACAGGAAATTAATCCTTCCCCAGTTGGGCGCTCCGGGAGTGGCCGCCCACAAGGTTAAACAAATCTCCGGATTCCATGTTCAGTACGGGCCGATTCGCGCGGAGGATCTGCCCGCATATCTGGATGCCTGTTTCAAGGTGACAGAAAAAATGCGGATTATAACTTTCCCCTGGAAAGAAAGAGCCGTGCTGATTCCCATCGAGCTTATGGAAGCGATGAAATCGTTTCTGGTTCTGGCGGCGGCATTCCTTATTTTAAGCGGCATCATGGGTCCGGCCGGATTTTGGGCAAACGCGGGCAGCTTCGGTTTGTTTTCCGTCGGGGCTTTGCTTTGCGCCATCATCGGAGGCGTTGTTCTCAATCCGCTGTTGCTGCCGTATCTTCCGGGGCGGGCATTTTCCATCAAGGGTTTTTCCACAGGCATTATTATCGCCCTGATTCTGCTTTATCTGCATGACATTAATTGGGCGGCATGGCCGGGAAGAATCGAGGCTATGGCGTGGCTGTTTATTATTCCGGCGATGTCGGGGTTTCTGGCAATGAATTTTACCGGCTGTTCCACCTACACTTCTTTGTCTGGAGTAAAAAAGGAAATGCGATGGGCGCTGCCGCTGGAGATTGCCTGCGGCGCCCTCGGCATTATCTTGTGGATCAGCGCGATTTCTTCTTACTAGGAGATTAAGCAATGAAAAATCCGGTCTATCTTAAAAATGTTGTTACTCTGCAACTGGATGAAAATACATGCACCGGCTGCGGGATGTGCATGGATGTCTGCCCGCATGAAGTTTTTAAAATGAACGCTAAACATGTAATGATCCAAAATCGCGATGCCTGCATGGAATGCGGCGCGTGTTCGCTGAATTGCCCGGTAAGCGCCATTGCCGTGCAATCGGGTGTCGGCTGCGCCAACGCCTTGATCAACGCGATGCTGGGGCGCAAAGGCGGCGAATGCACCTGCGGACCGGATACCGGCAATTCATCATCCGAAAAGAACGGCGGCTGTTGCTGCTGATTATTTTATAAATAATCCGGTGAGCTGAATATAATCAATTGTTAATTTTAAGCTCTCCTACGGCAAGCCCCGGAGAATCTTCGATTCTTCGGGGGAATTATAATTATATATTCGCGAGCGAAACCCCGAATCCCGCGAAGTCTCGCTGTCGAATTCAAGGAGGATGAAAAATGGAAAAGCTATCACCCTGGTACATAGGGAAGTCACCTTTAGGAGCGGCGTATCAGCATTTTTCGAATGCTGCCGGCCGGGAAACTGTTCTTGATACGAAAACAAAAGAACTTATTCGTCTGGCTGTCGCCTCGGTATTCCGCTGCAAACATTGCACGGAACATCATATTAATGATGCGATGAATGCCGGCGCGACAAAAGAAGAAGTCGCCGAAGCAATTCTTCTTTCCGCCCTGCAAGCCGCAGGGACGCAGCTTAACTGGCACAAAGATTTTTTTGAAGAAAAATTAACAGACAAGACTTAAATTGTATTTTATTGAACAGCAAAGCCGTTCTGTTCCTTCTTCAGTATATAGGCGAGCGCTATCTTGAGCGTTGCCTCAACTGCCGCCGGTTCAATATGCTCCACCGTGTCATTAAGCGTGTGATAAACCATCCCGTCCCGAATCATATTGGTCGGCATCCCGATGATTGACGTAGCCTCCACGCCGATCCTGGCAAATTCCGCCGCGTCAGTCCCGCCGCCTCCGGGGGTGACGGCGAAGAGCCGCGCCGGATATCCCAGCTTATCGGCAATTTCCTTGCATTCAACCGCCATTTTTTTCGAGAGGTTCACCGTGCTGTTGATATCCCTGGTAATGAACTGGAGCTCATTGAGGTTGTAAATGCTGTCGATATTGAAATTATACGCCGGAATATTCAACAGTTCTTTTTTGTGCCGCTTCGCGAAAGCGCGTGCCCCGCGCAGGCCTGCTTCTTCCGCGTCGACACTCAAAAATACGAGCCGGGTGTTCCGGAGAAGATGCCCTTCCCTTCCCTGCGCTTTTTTGAAAAGCTCCGCAAGTTTGATAACAATCGCGGTAGCAATCATATTGTCTCCCGCTCCCGGCGTGCCTTTTTCCGATATAAAGAAATACAGCGGCGCAATAAAAATCAGACCCGCGAAAACACCATATCGCATATATGCGCCGAAAGCGGGATCGGCGCCGGTTGTGAATTTGTAATAAACCCGGATCAAGGAGAAAACCAGTACGGCGGCCGCTGTTACCATGGCCAGAATTAAGCGAACCGAATACAGCTTCTGATGATGCGCAAGAAATCGGAACTCATAGGCTGTGTCGTGATGGCCGCTCAGTATGATCTGTTGTTTTACCTCGCCTTCCGGTTCGATCGTTCCAAAGACGTTATATCCCTTCACTTTTCTGTAAAAAGGATCGAAAAGCTCCCAGTAAAAAATTGACTGGCTGAGCATCATAAAAAGACCCAGGAGATATCCCGCTGCGCCTACATAAATATAACCAAAATACAGCAGAAAGGATGACAGAATATAAATAATTACAATCGCTTTGAAAAAACCGAGGAAGGATTCCGGATGAACATCAAACTCCTCGATTTTCACGGAATCGCAGTGTTTCTTCATTTCATCCATAACAATGTTCGCCGCTTTTTTGCAGGATTCACTGCCCGTAAGGCGTGCTCCGCATTCATCAATTACCTTTGCGGTTAAACCAAGCGTTTCCTTCACATCAACGGGCGTGATTCTTATATCATCCATTTAAAGACTCCTTATCCCTGAAGATTAAAACAAACACTTCCATAATTGCTTTGTTTGTTTATGAAACTCCAATTACGGTAAAACAATAATATTTCAAAAGTTGTGATGCAATTTTATAATTTGACTTCCGCGATGATAGCATTACCGCCGCGGCAAATATTAAATGGATGATGTCAATATTTTCCAGTTTTTACCTAAATTGCTTCAATAATGCAGGGTTTGCGGACTTGCCCTGACATCAATTATCAGAGATCTTCATAGATTACCGGATAAATTTCCCCTTAAATGTCACTATGCTGAAAGGAGGCACTGTTGCCGTAAAATTATGCGCCGCCGCCGTCAGCGGCACCACGTTGGCCGCCAAATCATGATCTTCAGACGTACAATATGAATCAACTATCTTGCCGACAGTCCAGCTTCCGAAATTATAAGTTACTTTTACAGGAGCGCCGCCCGGATTCACGGATACGATTACATATCCGTCACCGTTCGGGCTGATGAATCCTGTCGTATTGGTGTCCTTCAAGGGAGTATTGCCCAGCGAACCTTCAACCTTCATTACTTTCCAGAGCGGCTTCACAAACTGGCTGTAATTGGCCATAGCCCAGAAACGCTTGGGAATTATCAGTTCCCCTTCTTCTCCCGGCTTATCCGCCGGCGCGAGGACGCCCATGGTTCCCGGGAATTTATAGGTAAAAATGGAAAAACAGTATATCCAGGCGGAGGCCCGCCCGAAATAGATATCACGGTGCATAAAATCCGCGACACGGAGCGCCGCCTTCATGGTGGTATCATCTTGTTCCGGCGGTATCATCAGCGACATTTCGCTCATCCATACGGGCAGCTTATACTTTTCGGAGGCTGAGGCAAACAACGCCCTCGCCTGGTCATACTTAGGCCCGTAAGAATGACTGGCCATTATGTCCAGCAAGGGCAGAGCTTTCGGATCGAGTAAAACAGATTCCAGATGATCCCAGGCTCCTGACCAGGCCGTGCCCTCGGAAAGCATCAGTTTTGTTTTTAATCTGCGGGCATGGATAACCGGTTTCAATATTTTTATGAAGGTCCGCAGTTCTTCCCTGGACCAGATGCATGACGGCCATTTGGCGGCAATACCGGGTTCATTCTGGAGGCTGAGCACATCGATATCCACGCCCAGTATTCTGTGGTAGTAATCAAGAAAATCAGCCAGATACTCTGCGTAATCCTGGTAGTATTGCGGATCAAGAGAACCTCCCCAGTTCGGATTGGGATTATTATTTTTATCCTTCAAATACGGCGGGACAGATTTTTTCCATTGAATCGGGGGACTGAAAGGGACGACATAGATAACAGGCTTTGTCATGTCTAATATGGGCTGTATTGCATCCCACATCTTCTGCGTGTTCGGGTCACTGCTCCAATCGTATTTAAAATGCTTGGCATGAAGAGGAGATGTCTTTGAGACTTCCTGCGCAGTATTGGAAACTACCAGACGGATGATATTGAGTCTCGTGCCGTTTCCGTTCGGGCCATAAAGCAAATCATACGCCCGTTTCCGGTCTTGAGGCTTTGCAATTTCTTTAATGTAGGCATCCGAGTTGAAACCGGAACCGAAACCCGTCATTTCCTGAAATGTCGTATCCGGATGGAATATCAGCACGGCTTCGGGCTGATCCGCCCGCGCGAGTCCTGATATCATTACAAAAAACAAAAATAATACGCATGCAACTATTGGAAGAAGATTTTTTAATTTATTCATAGAGATAACCTTAAAATGATTTCCGGTAATATTAATTACGACGAATGATTTTCTTATTTTAAATATAGAAAAAGAACGTATATGTCAATTAATAGTGCAATCGCTAAAATATTAATTTCCATTTTTATAATTGCGGAAAATATTGCGGCATGTTTATTGAAAAAATGAAACACGAATGTTTTGCTTTTTCGTTCGGTAGCTAAAATTCCCCTTATCTCTCATTGGCTATTGATAATACGTGATGGCTGATCGGGTAAAGTTATTTCTTTGTAAATTGTTCCATCTTTAACCTTATAAATAACAATTTCAGCAGGTAAAAAGAAAGTTGAAACTGCTATCATCTTGCCATCGGGAGAAACGACTGCCTCGCCGATCTCCCGGCTGGAGATTCGTGTGATGCTCCGATGACTCCCAGCTGGAGAATATTGGTATAAATGTTCTTCAATCGAGTCATCTGACTTACTACCTCCTGCCATAAAAATAAGGACTGATCCATCGGCACTCAATGATGGCCATTTTGAATATTTATCCCCTGGTTTATGTCCAAACTTTCCCGGATAGTCAGGCATAATATATGGTTTAAGCTCTTTTTCATCTTTCTGCATGACATATATTGCTTCATTGCCATACTTGGAACGAAGTTCCTGTCTTTTATCGAGTGCCTTATGAATCTCAATTACTGTGTCTTTATGAGGCATTTCTGAAAGGTACGCTGGATAAAAACCATTAAAAATGAACGTTTTGTCATCCGGAAAATAGTATGGGTTGAACACATTTATAAAATAGAATTGAGTGAGGCGGGTTTCCTGACTGGTTTCCACATCAACTTCATAAACGTCGGTACTAGAACCTCTAATGTTTGGCTCACGATTAATGGCGAAGATTATCTTCCTGCCAGAGTGAGAAAAAGACGGATCCTTCTTCGATCCCTGTGTATTTGTAATTTTTCTTACGTTCTTTCCGTCCAGATTCATGACGGCTATCTGCGAATTAACAGAATCCCTACCCTTGAACCCCGTTTTATTTATATTTTCTATTAGTGGAGCCGTTACGAAAACAATTTGTTTCCCAGCAAAAGAATACCGTGGCGAGAACCATTCTTCGCCAGGTGATGGTCGATAGGCAATTAGCTCACCAGTATCCATGTTATACATGTGAATCATCAGCTGGTCACCTTGCATGCGGTTAAAGAGAAGCTTTTTGCCGTCAGGCGAAAAACTTATACATCCCACACGATCATCCTTTTCCTTAAGATCATTCTTTCCTTGATCCATAGTCGCACATCCTATAATTGGTGACAAAAACAAAAAAACAAGCACAAAACAGGGAATAATTGGGGCGGTTGTATTTATTCGCATTATTCCGTCAATTTTCTTCATGCCACTCTCCTTGGATTTTCGCGCAAAGAAACGCACAACTGTTCGATGAAATCCATAAGATGATAGTCAGGAACGCGAGATTGTTTCGTAATATCTTTGTGATGGAATGCAATGAGTGAAGAACTCTCGTGCTTACTAACAGCAGTGGGATTACCGCTCTGCATTCGCAGGGCAACCCGATTTGAGTCGGAAATGACATGACAAGTTTGACGAGCAACAGGAACGTGCACTTTCACTTCCAGGTCTGAATTGTTTTCAAAAATACAATTCAGATGTTTTAATATGAGCAACCGTAAATCTGCGAAACTTGTTCTTATGAAATATTTGTGAAGTTATTTTGATTCTTAAAGACGTACTTTCATAAATAAATTTATTTTTCCTGTCAATAAAAACCTGTCATAAAAATCTTAATCAATAATAATTGGATATTTTTAATGATGAAAAGCTATTACTCATGCAATGAAAATTGTCAATCCCTCGAAAGAGGGATTTTTGAATTAATCAATATCTGCCTGATGTCAAACTGTCTATTGAAGCATAATTGAAGCTCTCCCAGGGCAAGTCACGGGTTA
>JBEKJX010000171.1:0-6593 GCA_050011015.1 Smithella sp. | reverse complement strand
TGAGGGATGCTTGCCTGTGTCGTTGAAAAGATCATAGAGTCCCGTATTACGAAAAGGATTCGGCGTGAAAAACAGTGCCAGATGCAGGCGGGAGGAGTGCGCGAAGCGTATTGTGGAGAGCATTTCATCTTCGGTCTCCGTCGGAAAACCCAGCATGAAAAAGCCACGCGTAAAAATTCGGCGATCAGTAAGCATATCTATAGTATGGCTCGCTTTTTCCAAAGAGAGATTTTTACCCAACAGTTTTTGCAGCCTCTCGGAAGCGGTTTCGATCGCGACGGAAATCTCACCTGTGCCGACACGCTTCAAAAGATCTACAGACTCCTTCCTAATGATGTCGGCACGTATAGCATTTGGGAAACTCAGCGCCGGATGCAGGTTTCGCTCCAGCATCAACTCCAGTATCCGGTCGAAGCGTCCGGGGTTTAAATTGGCTATGTCGTCGAGCACCTCTATGTCGCCAGCCCCCATCTTCATCAGCCGGGCCGTTTCGTCGGCAACACTTTCCGGCGAGCGACCGCGGAAAGACTTGCCGAATAGCTGGTGGCAATAAATGCATTTGTACGGACAGCCGCGCGAGGTAAACATGGTTAGGTAAGGCCTTATCCCGAGGCTCGCCATACTGCCCCTGTTCCAGAATTTTTTGTAGTCGATAAGATCCCAGGCGGGAAAAGGAAGTGAATCCAGATCTTGTATCGGTGTGCGCGGTTTTGCAATCTCGGTCATACCGTTCATCCTGAAAGCAAGACCATCCACATCCCGCAACAGCTCCGGCTTTCTCCAGTAAGGCCCCTCGGACATTATGAGGCGTACCAGTTCGGTGAAGGTATCCTCGCCCTCGCCTATTACTACGGCGTCCACGTTGGTGTCGTATAGGACGAGTTCCGGGTCGGAGGATGGGTGTGGACCGCCCATGATAACGGGTACGGAAGGGGCTTCCGCCTTTACGGCGGCGGCAGCCTTGTGCGCAAGGAAAACCTCTGCAGTCAAAGCGCTTATTCCCACTGCATCAGGACTAAATGACTTTAAGGTCGATAGCAAGGCCTTCAGCGGATCGGCTTCAAACATGGCATCGAGTATTCGGACATCCGCACCGAGCCGCTCCCGCAGGGTAGCGGCTATATAAAGTAATCCGAGCGGCGGCGACGTACCGGTCACTTTTGTGACCACGCTGCGACTTTTAAAAAGAAGTATTTTCGGTCGTTTCATTACACCTCTTTCGGGATGGCCGAAGGCCATTGCCCGCTGAATGTGACGGGTACGGTCGGCAAGATATCTCTGATGGTCCTCATAAATATTGATAAGAACTTCCTTTTATTTGTCAGCAGTATAAGAAACGTTCTCTTGTGTGTCAAGAATGTTTTGGCCACAAAATGTAGGGTGCAGTGCCAATGACCCTGCTTGTGACACATTCCCGCATCGGTTCTATTCAATCTACTCACCTTTCGGTCTGTTCAGACACCAAGAAGGCCAATTTAACCGGGATTCAGACAGACCTCTCCGGCGCGACTTAAATGATTCTTGAAATAATCGCAAAACGTTATGACTGGATATAATCGTCCCATGTATATTCCGGGTTGCCGTAGATAAAGTAGAGTGTGGTTGGAGTTGGAGATCAGCAATGGCGTATTCGCGGTTTGGCGGGTCATGAATTTTTGGCGGCGGTCTTGATCGGATAAGCCAGAGTCCCAGATGCGAGAGAATCGGATGACCTGCTGGTCTTCGATGAAGTTGATGATGCGCATGACGCCTTGACATTTCGGACAGACAAGAGGATCAACCTCGTATATTTTTTGAATGAGTCTTTCCCAGCTTTTTCTGAAGTCCTTCACATTCCCCACCGGTTCAAGAATGCAAGGTATGGCATCGTCTATTCCTCGATCTGATTTTACTAGATAAACCCGGATAGAGGAAGAATATTTCTTTCGCTCGTGTCACCAGCCATTGTCGTTTTGCTGTCGAATTGAAAAAGTGGCTCATTGAGCAAAAAATGGCACAGAGGCATTTCGATATTGTCTATTCAGCCTATCCACTAACTCGATATAAGTCTGCCAGAAGCCATACTGCTTTGAGAAATATTCATCATAGTTCTGGACGAAGGTTTAAAAATAATCCTCAACGCAGTGATGATAATCCGAATCTTGCGGACGGCGGGGTTTGTATACGGTTGCCGGCAATGACATATATTCCTCTCTTGACAGAACTGGTAAATGTATCCCGAAGCAACAAGACATAGTAGAACGAGCGTTTTATTATCAAGATAAATTAATCCTTGAAAATGGCAGGGGGAATTGTTAGAAAACGCGACAAAAGAGGTATCCTTTGATCTCTTTCCAATATATGATGGCTGTTGATATGCTTCTAGATTAAAACCAGTTCTGAAAAAAGAGAAGACTATTCGTGCGTAAAATACTTTTTATTCATCCTAGAATAGGATATATGGGTGCCCAGCGCAACAAACCAGCGTCACCGCTTGGCATACTTGCCGCAGTTTCGTTTCTGAAAAATAAATATGAAGTAATAATTTTAGATCAGCGGATTATTAAGTCTGATAAGAAATTTTACACGCAACTTCATAAATTATTGCAGGAAAAGCCGCTCTATGTCGGACTATCTGTTTATACCGGAGGCATGATTGCATTTGCGTTGAAAATAAGTAAATATATCAAAGAGAATTCATCCATTCCAGTTGTCTGGGGAGGAGTACATTCATCCCTGTTGCCAAGACAAACATTAGAAAACAAATATATCGATTACGTTATTCAAGGAGAAGGTGAACTGACGCTTCCGGAATTTTCGGATATGCTGGCAATCCATGGTCAAAATATACCTTCAATAAAAGGTGTGTGGATAAAAAAGGATGGTAACATAACTTATGGCGGTGATAGAGAATTAATAGATTTAAAGATTTTGCCGGCCATTCCTTACGAATTAATAGAGTTCAGTAATTACGTTCAGTATTATAATGGAGGAAAATATATATATTACCAGGCGTCAAGAGGTTGCCCGCGTCATTGCCGTTATTGTTATAATCACACTTTCAACAAAGGTACTTTTCGTGCACAGTCTGCAGACAAAATTATTTTAGAAATACAGAAACTGCGTAAAAACCATTTATTTGATGGAGTGTATTTTGTCGACGATAATATTTTTGCGCTTGGAAAAAAATATATTATGGAGCTTGGAAAGGGATTGGGCAGGATCGGTCTGTCTTGGGCTGTTCAGGGGAGTGATATTGTTGCACTCAAAGAATATACCGAGGATGATTTCAAATCTCTTGAAGCTTGCGGGTTAACAAGATTAACCGTTGGTGTTGAATCCGCATCGAATAAAATACGTTCTGCTATTGGTAAAAATGGAATCTCAAAGGATATAGAGCAAGTCATCGCAAACTTGAGTCAGACAAAAATTTTAATTTGGTGTAACTATATTGTAAACTTTCCCGGAGAAACTATAGAAGATCTTCGCAAATCGATAAATCTTATTTTTAGATTACAGAACATCAATAAAAATGTCCGTAATAGTCCTTTCTACATATACATACCATTTCCCGGAACCCTCCTCTATGAGCAGTACAAGGATGTTTTCCCGGGACCCCAAATACTGGAAGAATGGGCAAATGTGGGATGGGAAAGAGAACGCACTAATAGCTTTGCCGATTATCTGAAAGACACACATTTTTTTCAGTCGCTATTTTTGACCAGTATGCTCGATGATAAAAAAGTTTCAGATTTCTCAAAAAATAAACTTTTCATTTTTCTGGCAAATTGTTATCGACCTATTGCCCGTTGGCGATTGAGGAATTTATTCTTCAATTATAATATAGAATTATTTATATTCAAAAAGTTTTTCCCTGACATTTTTTTGTAATCAATAGTTCGACAAAATTAAGCGAAATATACGGTAATGGTATTACAACTCTTTCAGAAAAATGCTTCTTAGCCAGTGCGTAGTGAAAAAGCTTCTTTATACGTTTGAAAAATCGCTTGAGTGCCTCACTGATGTTGCGAACACAGCTTCAGCGTTTTTATCTGGAAACTGGACTAAGCCGAAGGGGGCGGTATTGTTACAAACTTTTTCAGAAGCACTACAGTGAGCAGGCAGATGCTGGGATAAAAAGTAAGAGCGTTGCGATCAAAGCACAACGAAAAAACTATAGAATATTCAGTAATAAGATAAAGTGTTAGAAAGAATAACATATAACAGATAACGGGAAATAGAAGATGTAAGAATTCTTTTGGAAGTTTTCTCTGTGCTACCAGAAGAATAGGAAAAAAGAAAAAAATAACGTTAAAATTGTTCAATGATAACAGCGAATAGAAATAGTAAATAAGGATATCGGGATGAAAAGCAAATAGGTGATCCACCCCAAAAGCTTGAGTTCCTATTGAAAGTAACCAGTCTAACTGCTTCCCCCATCCCAGCCCATAATATAATGTGAATGCATACCAAGGAATTACCAGCAGAAAGGGTATGAGCAGTAATGAAATGTGCGAGAATAGTCTGGGATTTTTTTTTGTATCAGAGCCGAGATACAGGATCGCCGACAAAAGTAAAGGCAAAACAAAGAAGAAGGCTTCTTGCTTGGTAAACAGAGCCTCCGCGGAATATAAGCCGGTTAGTATCCAGTACGATATGTTTCCCCGCATTGCCTTTAAAAAAGATGCAGATGCAAAAAACAAATAGATGCCAAGCATCAGGTCGCCGTATAATTCAATGGAATGATAGGATAGCATTGGTGAGCTCAGGACAATTGCGAGCACGGCAAGCGCGCAGAGCCTGTTGATCTCACGGGCAGTGATGTAATAAAAACAGATAGCCATGCTTAGAAGATAAGTTGGGCTAGAGAACTTTACGAATACGTCATCGAACTTACCGATCCAGAGGCTCATCCATACTTGTAAGAGGTTGTTATGTAAGGGGTAGACTATTATTCTGTCAACAGCATTTTTACCGAAGAAATCCGGTGCAGGAGCATCAAGCAATAAACTATGTGAGCTAAAAAAGACTTTAGCGCCCGCAGACCAGTTATCCCATGCGTCCCATGCATAGATTGGTCTGAGGCCAGTCAAGAGAAATATTGAACCAAGCTTTGCGCCTATCCATAGTGCAAGTATGGCGAACGCACATTTTTTCATCCAGTGGTTTTTGGGAGAGGAGAATTCAGCGTATAGACCAGATGCCGGTCGTGGGGGCGGGGTCAACAGAATCTTTTTTCTCCATATCCAGATGGCAAACAAGAACAGTTCCACACACAGAGGGACTGTGGTGCTAAACAAAGTCAGAGGAATACGTAAGAGTCCCAACAGGAAAATTTGTAGTGTCAGAATGCCAGCTCCGAGCGGGAAAGAAAGGCCGATGCGTTCACCCAAAGGGGTCTCTTCATCATTTCCGAGTATCACTGCGATAATGAAGAATCCCAGAAGGGTCGGCAGAAATATGGCGATACAAATCGATAGGATCATGGCCTTTTCAGAATGTAAGCGTATTCTTCAAAAGCTAAAACTAGTTCCGCATTGGCTATCATGGTTTCTCCGCGTGTGAAAACATGGGTAAGAGGATCGAATCTGGCCTCATTATCTGCGAATACAATGATGTATGGTGCTTGCTCGCGCTTATGCCGTGGAATTAGAAAATATTGTGTGCGCTTCTTCGGGTATTCGTAGGATGAGTATATCTCATAGTCATCAGTTACTATCTTTTTTGCTTGAAGAGCGAATTCATATAACCCATCTTCCATTTTTCTGAGTTTATCTTCTGTTGACAGCCCCCAGTAATTTTTGACATCGGTAATGAGCCACGTCGTCCAGCCAATGTCGGCATGAATTGCGTAAAGCAGACCCGATGCGAAAAATGCTGAAATAATCGCTTTTCTGAATGCATTGGGCAAAGCAATTTTTTTTACTAATATAAAGGATAGTGCTCCGAATACCAGAATGATACCAATGAAAAGATATACAATAATCCTGAACTCTGGTGATAAAAAAACTGATAGTATCGTCATACCACTTATAGGCGGGGTCAGGAATATATGTTGCAGATCCCAGTTCATATAGTGCGGACTATAGCAAAAAAACAATATAAGTCAATAGTGTTGTGTAGAGAAAGCCGTGAATTTATCTGTGGAAATGACCCATGCCTTTTACATACATTAAAATGATATATTTATCAAAACCACAGAAATTGTTTTAGCATTTCTTAATATAGAGGATTCAAATGTTCTTTGCTGTTTTCGCATTGGGGCTGTTTCCACTATAGTTCTCTGAATGGATTTTATTTTGAAAAAACATTTCTGTAGAATAGAATTGTGATTTTTAATACCGCTTTAGTGTACATCAATAATTCGGCAAGAGTTTTTATGGCAAAGATATGTCGAAGAATAAAAACGGGACGCAGGTAAAAATCGCGGTAGCTTTTGTAATAGTATTGCTGGACGATTTCATCAGATACGGTATCTAATTTTAAAACCGGTTGAGCCAGATTATAAAGATCCCAGTTTTTATGCAAAAGCATATTCTTGCATGAATATTCTTTATACATGACTGTTCCCGGATAAGGAGTAGTAATATTAAAAACAGCTAATTGAATTCCGG
>JBEKJX010000170.1:0-6635 GCA_050011015.1 Smithella sp. | reverse complement strand
TTGAACAAAATATCTAACAGTAGTTGGAAAGAATCAGAGTTCCGGAAAACGGGAAAAAGGATCTTGCAATGAAGCACTGAAGAAGTTTTGCCTTATTCAGGCATACTGAAATATTTGTCCTGTTTCTAGCCTTTATATTCAAATAAATCCTTAAGTTCTTATAATAATATTTAGTTCATATTATTTTAAAATGTTGTATGCAGCCTTTGATGATTAACTATTGATCGGAAGATTATTGACCTCTTCTATTTCTTTTTCGGATATTTTGCATACGACCTTCATAATTGGAGGAATCAGTTTACAGTGATTTCTTCATCCCGTATTTTCATTTCTTTATTTATATCTTCAACCAATAAAGGATATCGATGAAGAAATTGCAGAGGAAAAGTAAATTCTTCTGCAAGAATATTGATAATATGCAAAGCAGGAAATATGCCAATCAGAATAACGTATTACAAATACATAATATTATTATGTATTTGTAATAGACGATTAAATCTCTTAAAAGGCAGTGGATATAATGTATCCACTTATTGGTATCCGGATGGGTAATAAAGACGCATTCTAATGCTAGTGTAGTGCATCCAACGCTTCTTTACATTTATTCATTTTAGCCAAAATACTAATCCTCAATTTTAAAAGTCAATAATTTATGTTAAGTTTCAACCTGAAAGAAACAAAAAATGACGGAATTCGATCAAAGTTGTGGTACGTACTTCCAGTGTAAATCGATCTTAAATAATGAAAATAAACATGAGGAAGCTTTGATATGACTTATAAACCAGTGTTTAAAGCAATAAATAGGCAGAACATAGGGAGAGCTTTTAGGTCCGCGAACATGATTTTGGCGCTTGTGTTGATTCTGTCCGCGAATATTTCCTTTGCAGGAGAGGTCCGTAATGCCTCTCCTGACATACCGACATTGAACCGTATGCAGAACCCGCTTCTTCACATCGAGATTATAAATTATTCAATGGTCTGCAAACTGATCAATGAACGCTTCAATGATGACCCGACGGCCAACGACCTCCAGCATCGTTTTAATCTGAAAGGCACCGACTTGGGCATATCCGCAGCCAGCCGCGAACAAGTCTGGTTTTTTTTCGGCGACACAATGGCCTTCAAGGATTCCTGGAAGCCAGGTTCAGGTCCCGACTCAGTCGGTTATGTGGATGCTCCTGCGGAAAAGCTTGCCGAAAACCCGGAACTTTTATGCGGACACTTGAATTTTCTGCAGGCCGGATCTCCGGCCGAGCATGACTTCGCCGCAGGCAGAATGATTCCTCCCGCAGGACAACCAATTTCCATGTATGTACGCAATCCAGCTGGCCCGAGGTTTCCAGATGTTCCGGGAACGTTCGAGGTTCCTTCTGGAGCCTTCGCTTACGGCGGCGACATGTATATCTTTTATACTGGAGGGCCGGATTTCAGCATCAAGCCTGTAAATATGACTGTTTCCTACCTTGCCAAATGGGAATCTCCGTCACCGGACAAAAAGCCGCACTATCAGATTCTTTATATGATTGATGAACTCAACAGGGGACTCATGGGTGGACACTTTATCAATGTCGCGCCGGTTGTCAATGAAGATGATGGCTATCTTTACTTATTCGGCAGCGGTTCCTACCGGCGGAGTGCCGTTTACTTGGCAAGAAAACCCCTGAAGAGCCTTTCCCAGCCAGGCGGCTTTGAATATTTCAACGGTTCTGGCAAATGGTCGCCCGAAGGCACGATGGCTGTTCCCGTCGCTGAGGAAAACTCTGTAGGGGAACTGTCGGCAAGGCACTACAAGCGCATCGGAACTTGGTTGCTCATGTATGCCGCCAAAGGCCAGGTCGTGCTTCGCGCTGCACGTCGGCCTGACGGTCCGTGGTCGCAAGCTGTAATAGTGCATTCCATGAGGGATGAAAATTTCCGAGAACATTACTGCTGCGGCGAAGGTCCCTGCGAGGGCAAACATATGATTCACTGCGACAAGGCCGGTACCTATGCGCCGTATTTACTGCCCGTTATTTCGCCGCCAGAAAAAGACGGAATCATTAGGATCAACTACCTGTTATCAACCTGGAATCCATACAACACTGTCCTGATGTCAGCAGATATAAGGATTTCCGACAATAAGCAGGTGCGGCCACCGCTGTCGCAATAAGCGAAACGACAAAAACAGTTAAATTATGTCGCGTTATCGGAAACGCATAGTAAGCATATATTAAAGCATCATCGTCAGCACTTTACAACGTGATCTTCCCACGAAAAAATGATTACCCCTCTAAGGCATATTTGCATTTTTTTAAAATCACTTGACTCATCAAAGAGTCTCTGCCTCTTTACCAAGGCTTTAACCGTTTAATCAACTCTGATTATTATGGCATCTCCCTGTGCCAGTCCGCCGCAGATGCCGCATACACCATGACCGCCGCCCCGGCGACGCAGTTCATACATCATCGTCATTAATATGCGACCGCCGCTGGCACCGACGGGATGACCAATGGCAATGGCGCCGCCGTTCACATTGGTTTTATCCAGGAGCGCCTTCCACTTTGCCTGATCTTTATTGGCGAGGATTTTCGTAGATACGAGGGTAACGGCGGCGAAAGCTTCATTGATTTCGATGAACTTCATATCGTCGATTGTGAGCGACGCCTTCTTCAGGGCATTGCCGATCACAAAGCCGGGCAGTTCTGCCATGCGTCTTGGCTCGCTGGCGCCGCTGGCAACGGCCACGATGGTGGCCAGCGGTTTGATGCCCAGTTGTTCTGCCTTGGAGCGCCGCATAATGATCACGGCCGTCGCACCGGTATCCAGTCCCGGCGCATTGCCTGCCGTCACTGTGAGGCTGCCGTAGATGGTCTTGAGCTTCGAGAGCGCTTCCATGGTAGTATCGGGCCTTGGCAACTCATCTTTTGCAAACATGACAGGTATGCCCTTTTTCCCCGGTATTTCCACGGGCACCAGTTCGTCGGTGAACAGACCTTCCTTATCGGCACGTGCCCATTTTTGATGAGACGAAAGAGCCCATGCGTCCTGCTCTTCCCTGGAGATGCCGTACTCGATGGCAATTTCGCCAGCGTCCCTGCCCAGCGGCGTGTATTCCCGATAAGTGATGGGATTCAGGTAATCCTGCACCAGAAGCGGCTTCATGCCGATGCCCCACCGGTGGCCGTTCATAAGCAGCGGCGTGTTGCTCATGTTTTCGGCACCCACCGCCATGCAGGTATCCGCCTCGTTCAGCAGAATGGCCCTGCGTCCCAGTTGAACTGCGCACAGTGAAGAACAGCAGGCCCGGTCGATGGTCAGGGAGACCAGCGTATTGGGAAGTCCGGCCCGCAGCAGGGCCTGTCTGGCGTTCACATTGTCATAAAGTGCCGCCTCGGCCTGGTCGCACATGCCGTAGTACAATTCATCGAGGTCTTCTCCCCTGAGTCCTGATCGTTTCAAGCTCTCCTTGATTACGATGACACCGAGATTGGTGCTGTGTATTTCCTTCAGCGCGCCGCCGAACTTGGAAAAAGGGGTGCGCACTCCGCTGACAATAACCACATCATCCTTATGACTCATAAGTCACTCCTTGTTTTTTATTTTCCCGGTCTGTCCGGCATCCTGCATTTCAGCTTTGCTCGTCTATTCCGCACAGGTACTTGGCGATTTTCTGTTTCATGTTCGCGAGTCTGGCAATCATGATCCGCTGAGCCTGGGGAGACCCCGCTCCGTGCATCGATTCCGTCAGATAGCCCACGGCTGCGGCACCCATCGCGATGTTCTCGATGAGGCGTAAAATCCTCATCCGGTGCTCGGTGGGCCCATCGGCTTTGCTCTTGAAGTACTTGTCCACCCACTTGCCCACTTCCGGTAATGCAAGGTCCTGGGCGGAGGGACACGGCGTTCAAGGAACCCCTGGCATTGAAATTAAAAACAGCCGTGGAAAATCAGGGGAAAGGACATCATTTAGAATGCCCTGTCCCATTACGGCACGTCAATAAAAGCGGCCGCAGCCATAGGAATCAGCCAGCCGACAATTGTCCACAAGGCTTCAAAATACAAGATTAAGATCAAGGCATGATGAATAACCTGCGCTCCCGAACTTGTACCACAAGTTAGGTTAGACTTCTGTCATTTTGTAATCGACTGGCTTGTCCCCAGAGCCAGTACCACATATTAAGTTAGAAATCCGTCATTATTTGTGCGCCAAGGGCGCAGTTACTCCTTTCCTCCAGCTTCAGTCAGAATATTAATAACCTTGTCATAACGTTCGATCATCTTTGTATTCACGGGAATGTTAAAATCTCCCGAAGTTTTAATTTCATCTGCTTTCATGCCTTTACACTGTCCTAACGCCGTTTTATTCCAACTATCCCGAACGGTAATATCTGCTCCTTTATTGAGTAAAAGCTTTACGGTATCAGCGTTACCGCTTCTGGATGCCGCCATGAGAGCGGTCATGTTGTACATATCCTTCGCATTGATATTAGCACCCCTGTCGAGCAAAAGTCTTACTACATCTATACTCGAGTCAAATAAGGCGGCAGACATTAATGCAGTTTTATTCATATTAGTTATAGCATCGACATCAGCGCCTTTATCCAGCATAAATCGGACAGCATCTATACAGCCCGCTGCCCATACAATCGCTGGTGTACCTTCGCTGTCTTTGGTATTCACAGTTGCCCCTCTGCCGATTAAGAGTCGGACGGTATCAGTTTTACACTCAGAGGCTGCCATCATGAGAGGTGTGTCACCAACCTTGTCCCGTCTGGCTTCTATATTTGCCCCCTTGTCAAGCAAAAGCTTTACCACCTCTGTACGGCCATTAAAAGCTGCTCTCATTAATGCTGTAAAGCCGTTTTTATCTTTCGCTTCTATATTTGTACCTTTCTTGATAAGGGTGCGAACATTATTCAAGTCGCCATGCATAGCCGACATTATCAGATCATTCTCAAGTTCTCCGGCTAATGAAGTTGATATCATTGAGAACAACAACACTGAGACTATGGAGAACAAAAACATTTTTTTCATATGATGACTCCTGTTTCATTGAATTGAAATTTCGGGTAAACTACCATAAAATTAAAAAATTGAAAAACTGAAGATTGAGGAAGTTATCAATACAAGACCCTCCATTCGATTTAAAAAAGAAGCCTCACTTTCCAGCCAGACATGTTGGCCGACGAAAACGCCCAACAGAGAAAATAGGGGATTTTGAGGCATTCACGTGCTTAAAATTAAGGCTCATAAATGGTTCAATGATCTGGCAACTGGAAGAATGAAAAATATGGCTGAGATTGCATTAAGTGAAGGTGTGGACAAAAGCTATGTCTCCCGGGTGGTGAATCTGGCTTTTCTCGCCCCTGACATTATTGAGAGTATCATAGATGGGCATCAGCCGGCCGATCTCAACGTTGAAAAGCTCACCAAAAGGATAAGCCTACCACTGGACTGGAATCAGCAATATCGGCTCCTTTGTTAATACTTTATGAAAAATATCATTTCATTTTGGCAACGTCGTTAATATGCCATGAATTTTTTATGTCATAATAATAGGCCAAGAAGTGCCATTTTCAATATCCGGATGCCTTGGCTCAAAGTCTAAATGTCCGTACCTATCTCGAATCTGATCAATTACCGTTAAGCATTGTACCGCAACAGGCATTTCAGATCCCTTTGCGATGACTAGCGCAAACAATCGCTTGCGTAATTCGCTGGTATCAACGCTATAAAGCTCATAAGTGTTGGGTGATCCTTCAATAGGGCGCTTTTCAAGACAGATATTCTCAATAGCAGACTTGAAAAGGCCATCGAAGTGTTTTCCTGCTTCAGCATAGTATTCCACCATAGAAATAATCGAGTGGTTGTCCGGTGATTCTGCTAAAAGCTGTTCAATTATCTCATGACATTCTTTCATCTCAGGCTTTTTATAAAAATTCAAAAGATCGGTACGAAATTCTTTATGCGTATCCAAGAAACCTGATAGTGCCTTTACAAGCCACCAAATGTCGATACTTTTTTGGGGCTTATCTAAAGAAGGATCGCAAAGCAGCTCTAGCAATTGGATCAAAGCCTTTGAGCTTCTGCGTGCTACCAATGCACTTAGCCAAGGATGATCCACTATCAAGTTCGTATCTCGTCGTGCTAGGCTGAACAAAATGCTTTCGATTTTTTCTCCTGGCGCATACTGCAATGCATTAAAAAGAGAATGCATATGACGGATCGGACATGCAAGTCCACCGACAAGGTCTATGGCTTCAAGTAGAAACTTAGGTTTATCTGAAAAAGGTAAAAGAGCTAACCATTTTTCGATAAGCCACTGAGTATCATTACCCCAATATTTTTTCTTGACCATTTCTATTATGTCTTTAACGCCTTCCATTATTAGGTCGCCAGAAACAATCTGCCCGCTAAGAATGACCGTAGCCAAGATATTGTATTTTGATTGGATAGGAACGGGGAGCGCGAGAAGTCTTTTAATAAGTTCGGCCTTATCCCTGTGAGGAAGGCTTAGTCCGATTGTTGCGAGCTTTAGAGCCTGCTGATGCTCCTTTTCTTTAGAATCTTCTCCAAGAAGTTCTTCGACAATGGCCAGGATACTTTCCGATTCATTAATTGACAGGCTATTAATTAATGAATCTGGAGAGGCCTTA
>JBEKJX010000169.1:0-6662 GCA_050011015.1 Smithella sp. | reverse complement strand
GGAGCCGGAAGCAGCTCCGCAGCCTGTACCCGATGGCGATCCGGCAACGACTGCGCAGGTCCAGGTAACGCCTGTAATACTTGTCGGGACATTGTCCGTGATTCCCACGCCGGTGGCAGTAACGTTGTTGGGACCGTAGTTACGCGCGGTAACGGTATAAGTGATCGGACTGCCTATGGTTGCGGTGGTAACAGACGCCGTCTTGGTGATGCCCAGATCTATGGAGGTACTCGCGCCCTGGTTGGTCACCAGCAGATTGCGGATTTCATGATAGTTGGTAGAGCCGCCGGTACTGGCCGCATATCCCATCATTAACAACTGTGAGGTCGTAATCGCGGGAAGCGCTGCGTTGGTGATCATCTGCACAGGAGTTGTGTTGTAGCCAAACTGCACCCAGACATTAGCAACCGGATTCGGCGCAGGACTGATCTCGATGGTAACTCTCCGGTAGTCCGTGCTGGTCTGGACCGGCCGGGTTGTCCCATTGTACCAGAGTGATCCGTTGTTAGCGGATGTTGCGATCCATGGATAGGAGGTCGTGCTCGTCGTTTGCCCGATGGCTCCTCCTCCGAAGCCGACGACAGAACCGCGAACGGTAACCGTGTTGGGATCTGCACCGGGGCCCAGATACCGCCCTTCAGTGGGATTTGAAAAGTTGCCGTATTCATCGACGCCAATTCCCGCATAACCGCCGCTGATCCCCGCAATGCCTGTTTTTTGGGCGTAACCGAGAGAGCCGCCGAATGCGCCGATGTTAAAGGTACTTACCCCGGCATCAAATAAGTAAACACTGTAGCCGTCCGCTCCGCTCCCTCCCCAGGTGGCGTAGTCGAACTGGATGAGAAGACCCTGGCTCAGGTCGAAGGTAGTGGTATTGTAAGCATAGCCGGTCTGGTTGCCCTCGTTGTCGGTGAGTCGCAGCCATCCCGAGCCGACTGGGTCGATAGTGCCATTGCCTGTCAGGAGGGATGAATTAGGATTACCGCCTAATACCCAGCCGGCAGAACTCGAACCGGTCATCGGGGCATTAATAATGATGTAGCCGTATGAAGCGCCGGCGCACATAAGCCAAATGGTCACGGTCACAAAAAAAAGCGCAACGCGCCGCCGGTTCAGGCTTGCGCCGGTTTTACGAATCAGCTTTTTTCTGTAACAAACAAGCACGATAACACCTACAAAATACCCTTTTACTTATACGAAGTTTTTTCTCTTGATATCTTATGTTCAAGGACATCTTACTCCATAAGAAAAACACTTTGGTAACCCGTCCATCCGGATATTGGCTTTAAAGGAAGAGGAGTGATGAAAAAAGCATGAGCAGCTAAAAAACAATTTCGGATACGTGGCTTTGCGTCACCGGATTACTCCGGTTTTGCCTTTATCTGTGTTTGTTTGATTTATATGTTTTACTTAATAAATCAGTTTATCTTGTTTCCTCCTGAAAACAAAAAAAGCCGCTCATTCAAATAAAGAACGAGTGGCTTACTCTTTACTCTTACAAAAAAATGTTTTATGATTTGATTAATTCTTTCTATAATAATTAACACTACCTTAAATTACCATGGGGATCATATTCATAACATGTTAATTTGTCAAGCTTTATTATTCATTTAAGATGTAACCATTCTTGAGAAATAATAATTCTTGTTCACAATCCCTTTCCTTTCAACTAATAATCATTACGATCTAATAGTAAAAGCAATATGCGGGCCAAAATATTTATCTTCCCGCAATAATATCTAAGTCATAGTATCATTACAAGTTTTTCAATAGTATATATCCTACTATGTTTTAAGCATAACTACTAAATACAGTATATCAACGAAATATGGTGGCTGATAATTGTACTGACTTGAAATAAATTACTAAACGTCAATAGTAATAATATAACCTCATCAATAAAAAATATTTTGACTTGTTAAAATAACAGTGTTATCTTAACACTGCTATTTTAAAGATAAGGATCATCCAATGCCCAAAGCGCCCATGACAAAAGAAAAAATAGAAGATACCCGGGAACGTATTTTAGATACAGCTCTTGACATTATAATTAAAGACGGATTTAACAATTTAAGCATACGTAAAATAGCCTCCCGTTTGGGCGTTACTGCCACAACTATTTATAATTACTATACCAATAAAGATGAACTCAATCTGATGATCCGGATACGCGGGTTTGAGAAGCTCCATGATCTGCTGATAGAACGATCGGTTCCATTTAACGATATCGAAGGTCAATTGAAAGCCATGATTCGCGGTTATGTTGAATTCGGCCTGACCTACCCCAGTTACTACGATATTATGTTTAATCTGCACACGCCTAAATATCTGGATTATGTGGGCACCGATATAGAACCTCTCGCATATAGTGAAAAACAGAACGCTCTAAAATGCCTTTCTCTTTTTATCGAACCGATCAGCGCCTATATAAAAGCTTCCGGAGAGAAAAAAGATCAGTTCGTGCTGTACCTGTTCGTTAAATTCTGGTCGGACCTCCATGGTCTTGTTACGCTATGCAACAGCCGGTTATTCCATGAAGTACTGGACGACGTGGAAACCTTTCTGGAAAAACGAACATCGGATCTTATTGAAGATATCGTGCGGCTTAAAGAACATATAGATAAAGCAGAGGCGCTATTTTAAGCATGAGCGGCAAGAGAGTTATTTAAAACCCGGTTATGACTTGGAGGTAAAAATACATGCAAAATGCCCAAAAAAGTTTTACGAACACACTGGCCAATCTGTTTCTTAAATTCTTTGCCTTTAATTTCAACACGCGTCCGTCTTTAAAAAAATACCTGAAATGCGATGATGGCTGGCTCAATTTCACGTTTGGCATAAAAACAGAAAACAACAGTGTTGAACAGGCCATACGCTTTGAAAACGGCAAGGTCAGTGTATTGAATATAATTCCGGAAAAGCTGGACTCTCAGCTTATATTTGTGGATGAAAACGCTGTTAAAGAAGCGGCCACACAGCCTCCGAACAGGCTGATGATGGCCTTGATGGAAAATAGAATAGTCATGCACGGCAACCTTGGTTATCTTCAACTAGTTAACTTTTACCTTTCGCTTCTTTTGAAACACATCCATATTGCTAAACTGAAAAAAGAAACAAAAATGGAGAATCGAAAATACGACGCGGACGCAGCAGCGAAAAAAAGCGTTGATGGCAGATCGCCGCGGCAGCTTAAGGCTGACTCAGT
Organism: Smithella sp.; assembly: GCA_050011015.1. Classification (GTDB taxonomy): domain Bacteria; phylum Desulfobacterota; class Syntrophia; order Syntrophales; family Smithellaceae; genus Smithella. The sequence goes on along the minus strand of JBEKJX010000169.1, from coordinate 3,457 downwards.
CGATCCGGGTGTTAAATTCTTAACCGACCCCTATCTGGCGGAGTATTCCCTGAAAGACTTTCCGAGAGTAAAGGATTTTCTGGACATCCATTTAAAGACCCGCGCGGCAATATGCCATGAGCGGGCGGAACTCCTGACCGGATGGTATAAAGAGAATGGATTTGAAACCGATAAAAACGGCAAGTCATTCATTCCCGAACTACGTCAGGCACAAGCGTTCAAATATCTGATGGAAAATAAAAAACCCATTATCAGAAAAAACGATCTTATTGCCGGAACAAATACCACAAAAGAAATAGGCGTCATCATCTATCCCGACGCGCACGGCACCATGATCTGGGGAGAACTTGTTAACGCGCCCTACAGGCCTTTGAATCCTTATGATGTCGATCCTGAAACCATTGACGTGCTTCACAACAAAGTTTTTCCTTTCTGGCTGGGGCGCAATTTTCGCCAATGGGTAAGGGACCATAAAAATTATCCGGTCTGTCAAAAACTCGATGAGCGCTTTGCCGCCTGTTTCTTATGGAAAACCGTTGCGCTGTCTCATACTATCTTAAATTATCCTGAAATATTAAACCTTGGCACAAACGGCATCATAGCAAATATCGATAAGGAACTAAGCAACACCCCCGAATCCGAACGGCAAAAACACGATACGCTCCAGGCAATGAAAATCAGCCTTGATGGAATAAACTCTTATGCGAAAAATCTTTCGAAAGAAGCCGAACGGTCAGCCGGACAGGAAACGGAACCTGCCCGTAAAAACGAATTGCTCTATCTGAAAGATATCTGCCATCGAGTTCCGGAGAATCCTTGCGCAACACTCGACGAAGCCGTGAACGCCATGTGGATAATGTGGATAGGCGTACACATGGAAAACACAAACGCCGGATTCTCTCTGGGACGGCTGGATCAGTGGCTTCAACCTTATTTTGCGGCCGATTTGGAAAAATTGACAAATAAAAAGGAAAGACAGGAATATATAAAGCACGCCATCGAACTTATCGGCTGTTTTTATATGCGTTGCACAGACCACCTGCCTTTAATACCGGACATCGGCAACTATTTGTTCGGCGGCAGTTCCTCCGATCAGGCCATTACCCTCGGCGGTGTGACGCCGGGAGGCGAAGACGCGGTCAATGATATGACTTATGTCTTTTTGAAAGTTACGGAAATGCTCTCCATCCGGGATCCCAACGTCAATGCCCGTTACAATAATGAAAAAAACAGCAGCACCTATTTAAAACGGCTCTGTGAGGTCAATTTAAATACCACCGCCACTCCTTCAATTCATAATGACGAGGCTGTCATGGCTTCCCTTGCGGAATTCAACTATCCTGCGGAGCATCTACGGGACTGGTCAGCGACCGGTTGCGTGGAACCAACTCTTTCCGGCCGCCATATTGGTCACACCAACTGCATGATGTTCAATATGGTGGCGGCCCTCGAAATGGCTCTCAATAACGGACGGCATCCATTGATGCGATGGGATTTGGGACCCAAAACCGGCGATATCAGAACCGGAGACTTTCAGGATTATGAATCATTCTTTAAAGCGTTTGCGACACAGCTTCGATATCTTGCCGACCAGACGTGTGAATACAACAATTTTCTGGGCGAGGCTCATCAGGCCATACGCCCAACCCCTTTTATCTCTTCACTGATAGAAGGTTCGCTTAAAAGCGGCAGGGACGTTACCAAAGGTGGCGCTCTCTACAACTCATCGGGAACAGCGTGCATTGGTCTTGCCGACATCACCGATTCGCTGATGGTCATTAAAAAATTTGTATTTGACGAGAAAAAAATCTCTTTCAGCGAACTGCTAAACGCAGTCAACACCAACTTTAAAAACGATCCTGCCCTGCTTGCCTTAATAAAAAACAAGACCTCTCTGTTCGGCTCAGGCAACCCGGAAGCTCTGGCAACAGCCAACCGGGTAGCAAAACTTGCCCATGACTGTTTCCGGGAACACAACAATTACCGCGGCGGTAAATATACTGCGGGGTTCTGGTCTATGTCCAACCATGTGGCTTTCGGCACCTTGACTGGAGCGCTTCCTTCGGGACGGCTGGCCGGCAAAGCTTTTACACCGGGACTGACGCCTGAACCGCACGCGTCCAAAAGCATTTTAGACAATATCCGCGATGTCGCCAAACTGGATGCGAAAAACTTGAACAACAACATTGCTTTTAACGTAAAAGTAGTACCCGGCGCGCATGAGACACATCAGGAAACAGTGGATAACATCTATTCATACGTAAAGACATACTGCGATCTCGGCGGTATGCAGATACAGTTGAATGTCGTATCATCAAAAACACTTAGAGATGCCATGGAACATCCTGAGAACTATCAGAATCTGCTTGTCCGCATATCCGGTTATAACGCCTACTTCGTGACGCTCAACAGGGACATGCAGATAGAGTTAATTGAGAGGGCGGAGTTCGGCATTTAGTTAAGGTTTAATATGGCAAAAGACGAAATAAGAAGTCCTTTGATTCTGGAAATCAAAGGCAACAGCCTCGACGATGGACCGGGCATAAGATCCGTGGTGTTCTATAAAGGATGTCCTCTTTCCTGTGTGTGGTGTCACAATCCGGAAAGTAAAAAAGCCGCCGTGGAAATATCTTTCGACGCCAAAGTTTGCATAAACTGCGGCTCCTGCCGCGATATTTGTCCGGAAAAAGCGCTCGCGCTCGACAATCGTTTTTACATTGACAGAAGCAAATGCACTCTTTGCTTTTTGTGTGTTGATGCCTGTCCTTCCGGCGCACTCGACAGGGTCGGAAAAACAATGTCTGTTGACGATATTGTTAAAAAGATTCTGCCGGACAAACCTTTTTTCGATGTATCAGGCGGCGGCGTTACTCTGTCCGGAGGCGAACCCGCGTTATATATGGAATTCACATCCCGGCTTCTGAAGGCGCTCAAGCATTACAAAATTCACACGCTTCTGGAAACCTGCGGATATTTCGATCCCGGCAAGTTTATGGATACGCTTTACCCGTATCTCGACACAATCTATTTTGACATAAAAATAATTGACAGTACTGCCCATAAAAAACACTGCGGCCTGCCCAATGAAAAGATACTGGATAATTTCAAACAAATTTCCGACGCGGCAAAAAAGGATCATAAAATACTTCTTCCGCGGACACCGCTTATTCCCGATATGACCGATACAGAAACAAACATTAGCGGAATCGCGGCATTTCTGAGAAGCCTGAATATTACCGAGGCTGCCCTGCTTGCTTATAATCCGCTATGGCACGAGAAAAGCGATAAAATCGGGGTGGAAGATCCATATAAGAAAAGCAAAGTTATGACTTCTTTTCCGGAAAACGACATCGTGGATCGATGCCGGAACATATTTGCGAACGCGGGAATTATATCAAGTCGCATTCTTTGAATAACTTTGTCGGCTGCGTCGTCGGTATCCTCGGCGTATCATTAA
>JBEKJX010000168.1:0-6726 GCA_050011015.1 Smithella sp. | reverse complement strand
CTAATGCAAATAGCGGTAAATTTCAGCAGCCCTCAGTAACTGCGGCAACATCTGCGGCATCAGCAGCGGCACAACCCATAAAATCGAATACACCGGAGTTATCGGGAACATTTACTGGAGATGTCAAGATTATTGAAGTAAAACATTTCACACAGTCTGAAGGATTGAGTCTTTCTCAGGAGTTTATAAACTCTTTCTATGATGGTCTTCGCGAACGTCTGATAAAAGAGCAAGTGGCAAATCAGATCGTTGACGAAGGCTCTGCTGTGCCTGATGACGTGGCAGCGAATACCGTGATTATAGAGGGCAAATTCACCGAATACAAACAAGGCGGATTTCTGGTAGTTGGAGCGGTAAGTTCCGAGATTAAGTTATACCGGAAGAGTGATCATGCGCTGTTCGCAACTATCACGCCGAAAGTTCCATATAAGCCCTCGCCACTTAATACTGATAAAATCATAGGAAAAGCGACAGGGGGCAGGACCGTATACGAAATTAAGAAAGCGTTGAAAAAGTAGTAATTTTGTTAATAGTAAAAAATAAGGCATATACTGCATCTTACTTGAAAGTGCGTATTGAAGATTTTTAACGGATATACCTTCTTCCAATCTGTAATCAATAAAAAATGGTGGTTTCTCCACTCAAAAATATATCGCACCGGTGAGCAGATACAACTGCACCTAAAATTATTTTTGTATCATTGTTAGTAAGTGCAGCGGGAAACCGTGTTGTCCGAGCCGTTTGTAACCCAGATATAGCCTCCGCCTGAAGCAACCCACTGAGGACGTTCTCCAACCTGATGAGTTCCTATAACAACGCCGTCGCTGGCCCTTATTTGCGTAACCGTGCAAACGGTAGTCATGGGAAACGGAGGCGATCCGGTATAAACCTGGTCTGTGATCCAGATGTAGGTGCCGTCAAAAGTGATGCCGTTGGGCGCGACACCGGCATTATATGTTGCGAGGATTGTGCCGTCGCTGGTGCGGATCTTCGCAACTGTATTGAGATCGCCCTGGGTAACCCACATGTACGTGCCGTCAAATACTATGGCGTAGGGGAATCCGGGAACATCGTAATCCCCGACGATGTTGCCCGTAGCCGGGTCAATTTTTATAACCTTGTTATCACTGCACACCGCAACCCAGATATAGTTTGATACATTGTCATAAGCAACAAGCCGGGGATTGCTCACACCGCTTGTGCCCACCGGAATTGTCTGCAGAATGACGCCGTCGGACGCGCGAATCTCGGTTACAGTTGCAGGTGTATAATTGACGACCCACATGTTCGTGCCGTCGAACGCAATACCGTCAGGATCATTTCCCGAAGGATAGGTAACTAAATTACCGGTGGTGGCGTTGATCACGGTAACATCATTACTGCCGGGATTTGTAACCCAGACATTGTTATTGACACTGTCATACGCGAGATACTGCGCCCCGTGTCCACCCGGGTAAACGTGAAGAACGGCGCCGCTTGAAGCCAGAATTTTGTAAATATCTTCACCCGTCTCATCGGCAACCCAGATATTCGTCCCGTCATATATGACTCCCACGGGAGATGTGCCTACGTCAATATTGGAGCAGGACCATACACTGCCTGAGGTGCCTGAGGTACCTGAGCCTCCTGAAGCACTGCTTGAACCGCCAGCACCGCACCCCGAAAAAATAACGGCTAACAAAATAATTAAACCGAAACCGGCGATTGAAAAAGAAGAAAAAAATTTAATAAATTTATTCATGATATATATCCTTCAAACAATCCCCTGAAAGAATTTCCTTATTCCAGATGCTTTATTTTCTTAAAGCGCTTCCTTGACAATAACCATGTTAAATTCACACCTTAATTTTAGCAATCTGTATGCCATATTGTAATTATTTAAATAGTATTATGAGACAATAGAAATATCAGCTGGTTATGATGTTAATCATTTGTAAAAAAAATCTGCTTGAAAAAAATACTGGCAATCTTTTCAGTAAAATTTTGGGGTTTTTCACCAAATTGCTGTCTTTTTTCACGAGTGCCCATACCAAAAGTTAAGCCAGTGTAGTGTTACAATGAAACCTTGTCATCAATCAATAATTCATAATTTTGATGACCATGGAAAACCGAACTTTTATATTTCTTTCTTGTTTTTCAAATTTGTAATTTTATGCTAGTTTGCGATCGGTAATTCGCAAAATATAATAAATGAGAATTTGCAGATACTCCGCAATGTTTATTATGTAACTGGAAACTTATCTATATGCATACTGTTTGTATGAGGATGAATTAATAAATGGTAAAAACTATTATGGAATATTTGTCAGAGCAGGCATTGAAACAGCCTCGGGCAAGCGTAATCATGTCCCCTTCATGCGAAGATCTGACTTATAATAGATTGTATTTACACATCCAAGCAACAGCGGCAATTTTACAATCGCAGGGAATTAACCGCCAAAGCCGCATTGCAGTTATCTTTCCCAGCGGGCCCGAACTGGCTACAGCAATTATTTCCATTCTAACTTGTGCCGTCTGTGTACCGATTAATCCGGATTATTCAGCAGAAGAAATCAAAGCTTCACTTACCTTGTTGAAAGTAGATGCGGTTATTTTACCGGAAGGAAGTGTACATTTTGATGTTTGCGTTAAGCTTGGCCTGACAATTTTTGTGGCCTCCCGGAACCCGGCTGAACCGGCAGGGCTTTTTAAGCTTGGAGATTTGAAAAATGAGGGCGGTATTGAGGATTTGCCGGGACTGGACGATATTGCCATAATTTATCATACATCCGGCACAACTTCCGTACCGAAAGTTGTGCCGCTTACTCACAGAAATCTTTGTTACCCCGTTGCGCCTTATATAGAGCATTTCGGGTTAACGTCACGTGACAGGACAATTGGTCCGATACCTCTTTTTTACACATTTGGCGTTGCCCAAATGTTGAAAATGACAATTGCCTTTGGCGGCAGCGCGGTGTTTTTACCGGAGTATTCGATAAAAACCATGCTTGCCGGGTTGAAGGAATATAAAGCGACCCGTTTTGCCGCCGGGCCTGCGACTCTCGACGTATTAGCAGAGTATATCAAAAAAACCGGTTTACCGCCGGAAGAATATTCCCTGCGTTTTATCTTAACCGGCGGCGCCACAATAAAACCTGCAACTGCAGCGGCTTTGGAAGCCTATTTCAAAGTTCCCGTCATCGCCAGTTATGGCATGTCGGAGATCGGCGAAGCGCTGGCTGTCGCTCCAATGCCTCCGCGCAAAAGAGTTTTAGAATCCGTCGGTGTTGTTCTGCATGGTGAAATGGCTGTGATGGATGATAATGGCTGTATTTTACCGCCTGAAAATCAGGGCGAGATCGTTGCCCGCGGACCGGGTGTTTTTTCCGGGTATGAAAACAATGAGGAGATTAATAAAGAAGCTTTTGCTTACGGATGGTTTCATACGGGGGATCAGGGTTATATAGATGCCGATGGCTATTTATTCATAACCGGCAGATTAAAGGAAATTATTAACAAAGGCGGACAAAAAGTGTCGCCCATGGAAGTAGACGACAGGCTCCTGAGGCTCCCGGGCGTTAAAGAAGCAGCATGTTTCCCCTGTCCGCATCCCAATCTGGGGGAAGATGTCGCCGCCGCAGTTGTACTTGATACGAATGCGCTGCTTAGCGCGGGCGATATCAGGCGGATGCTTCGCGCGACTCTCGCAGATTTCAAGGTTCCGAACCGAATAATATTTGTTGATGATATCCCGAAAAATAACGGGAAAGTTAAGCGCAACAACCTTTATAAATTACTTTATGAACGTGAACCGGAAAAGTTTGGACCGGGCCGTTATATTGCGCCCCGGAATTCTTTGGAGTCTGAGCTTGCCGGGATATGGCAGGAGATTCTGCACCAGGATAAAGTCAGCGTAGAAGATGATTTTTTTGCGCTTGGCGGTGATTCGCTCCACGCTACAATTCTTCTTGTTGAAATCGAAGAGCGATGGGGGAAAGTCTTTCCGCTGAGTGTGATAATGGAGGGGGGCAACATAGCCGGATTAGCGGCAATAATCCGTGCAGACAGAGCAGTTGATAAGCTGGTGGCAATCCAGCCTGAAGGACATATGCCGCCTATTTTCTGTATCCATAGCATTAACGGGGATGTAATGATTTATCGCAATTTGATGCCATACTTTGGTCTTGATCAGCCCCTCTACACATTGCGTTTCGGCGCTATTGACAATAGAGAGAAGATTGATATTCCGGTTTTAGCTGCCGAGTATATCCACTTGATCAGGCGCGTCCGGCCCGCGGGTCCATACAGGCTGATGGGTCACTCGTTCGGTGGACTTGTAGCCTATGAAATGGCCCAGCAGTTAACAGCAGCGGGCCAAATCGTAGAATTGTTAGCCTTATTTGATACAGCCATTCCGCGATTTTATTACATGATACAGGTTTCTGCAGGGCGAGTTGCCTCATTAGATGCAGCCATTCCTCGATTTTATTACTCATTAAAATTTAATTTTTCACAAAGATGGGAGTATTTGCGTACTATTGGATTAGGCAGTTACCTGTTTATCCATATAAGCCGGGCTGTTAAGTGGATCCGGCGAAAGTTCGGGTTTTCTGACGGGACGGAAATAGAAGTTATTCTCAAGTCTGCCGCTATTAAATATATTCCTCCGGATTATTCGGGGGATGTAGTGATGTTCCGCGCAACTGAAGGACTTGGAAAATATGCCGGGTATTATGAAAGATGCATGGGATGGTCGAAATATATTCAAGGCAAGTTGCATATTGCGGAAGTTCCGGGCGATCATGTTTCTATGCTTTTAGAACCCAATGTAGGCCTGCTTGCAAATAAGATAAAAGAATTCCTTTCCGTGAATGAATGATATTATGTGAGCCGTAATGTTTTTGTTTTTCAATAATTACAAGGTATAATAATCAGGAATAATTATTGATAAGAAGTTCCTTTTTGTTGCAGGAAGTATATTATGCGGACTCTGGTGTGTCAAGAATATTTTGGGCACAACATATAAGGTCACCAATACCGCTCAAGAGAGAAATAATACATGAAACTATTGCCACTCCTTGACTACAAACTGGCCGTTCCAAAGTTAAAAGAAGTATCCATCAACAATCTTTTTGCGAGATCTGTCGTTGAGAAGCATGTCGATGGAAAAGTTTATGCGGATAATATTGCAAGCCCAAAATCATTCTATGTTATCCATCCCTATGGAATGTCCTTGCTCTATGGGGATATCAGCGATGATTTTTTACAATCTGATTTAAAGGACTATTTATTGGGTTGCAACGGTTTGAGAAAAACAAGTGAATGGCTCCAGATTTTTCCATCAGAACTCGAAAATAGAATTGATAAGATTCTCGGAAAGAAGCTAAGTATTATTTATGATGATAAAGAACAGGATGACTCCGGCGCTGCTGTAGTTAAACACAAGCGTGTTAATTTTAAGTTTAACCTTAAAAAATATGAACAATTTAAATATAAAATCGATCTCGACAAATACAGCTTTTGCGATGTCGATACGGCTCTATTCAATGAAACTAATGGCAGTGTCGTCCCAAACAAATTTTGGAATAACGCTTCTGAATTTGCATTGCATGGCATTGGTTTTTCGTTAATGATGGAAGGTCAGGCGCTTGCGGTTGCATTCTCTGCTTTTATGCATGACAAAATGCTGGAATTGGGAATGGAAACAAAATCTGAATACCGGGGAAAAGGGTTTGCAAGTATTGTCACTGCTAAGTTAATTGAATATTGTTTCGAAAGAGGGCTGGAGCCAATCTGGTCTTGCAGGCAAGGGAATAAAGGTTCATATAATTTGGCTATAAAACTCGGTTTTGAACCAATTGCAATTTTGCCATATTATGAATTATTAGTATAAGTGATAATAAGGTATTTAAGTTTTAACAAAGCCATAACAAGATCCATGCAGCCTATTGCTGTGCTCCATTTTGACATTGCACCTTTCAAACTGATCCTTACTTCTGGCAGCTGAAAAAGGCTGTGGAATAGTATTGGATACCGGCATAATCCATGTAATATTTTTCGTAATAAATATTTGTTGATTAACGATTATAAGGTGCAACGGCGCAGTTAAGGGTTTCCGGTCTATCAGACCTGTGAAGAACTTACCGAAAGACACGAATCATAGGCTTTTGTTAATATGCTTTCTCTCAATCAGTAACAAATACTATTCTCTTAAGTTTTGGAATCAATTCATTTATATGCATCAAAACTTCGAATATAAAGATGCAGTGTGATCTCCTGAGTATTTCATTGAATACCAAATGAAATGAGTAAAACATCAACAATATATTTTGTAAATATTTCTTGACTTATTCGTAATATTTTTTATATATTCGTGCTACTAAATATTTGCATTATTACGTTTATTATTTTCGTGCCACGTAATAATGACTCCCGGAGGGGCGGCCTTTTGCCAACTTCCCCCAGAATGCGACAAAGGAATCCCTTCCGGGCAGCATTAACCCGGAATTTATTGATTATTATTGAATATTTATTAAGGACAGAACAGGCCATCAATGAACAATGCAAATTCCCCCTCCTCTTATTCCTCTGTTATGAATGAAAAGCATATTGGAATATTAATCTCATTGATCATTCATATTGGATTCATTCTTATTTTGTTGGCTGTGCCTGCGGCAAAATTTAAACCACATCTGCAAATCATTCAGGTTAGTATTTATAATCAATCCGAATTTCCAACAGATAGTC
>JBEKJX010000167.1:0-6731 GCA_050011015.1 Smithella sp. | reverse complement strand
TTAGTTTACTTTGTCTTCTCCCTCTTTTATTAAAGTCAATAAAAGAGGGAGAGGAAAAAGTATAACGCGTTCAACTCGTAAGGATCAGTCAACGCCATGAAAAATAATAAATCGACGATTACGTATATCACCTACTTAGTTTCAGTAGAGGGTGGTTGTCAAAATTGAGAATTACTGGTTGAAAGAGAGCCTTATTTTGTTATTTTAATTTTTTCCAACCACTCAGATATCTTCGTATTCGCAGAACCTGCATCGGCTCCAAGGATAGCAATCCCATTCAAAACTGTAGCCTTCGGACATAATTTTTTAATATCCTGTTCACTGTGACCTAATCCGCTTCCTTCGTGTGTGCAAAACGGGACAATGGTCTTTCCCGAGAAATCGTATTCCGATAAAAATGTTTTAACCGGAGCAGGAAATGTTCCCCACCAGTTCGGATATCCTAAAAATATCACATCGCAAGTATCCATGTTTTCAACATGGCTGGTAAGTTCCGGCCTGGCATTAGCAAGCATTTCAGCCTTCGCCACTTCTGTAGTTTCTGTATAATCTATGGGATAAGGTTTAACCGACTCTATGTGGAAAATGCCACTTCCGGTTATTTTCTGAATCATTTTAGCGACTACTTCTGTGTTTCCAATTGGTAAGTTTACAATCTTTCCATTAACATAATTTTGACCTTTTCTGGAAAAATAAGCCACCAGAATATTTTTGTTTATACCGACCTGCATACTGCTCCTCCCTTGTTTTTCGCTGCCAGTAACTGTTTTTCATATACAGCCTTGCTTGATTTGTGCATGAAACTATTTACATTTACGGGTATCCGTTCAGCGGTCACCCTATTTCATTTATGCATCTTATCGCATTTAATGCTCGAGGATATCCTACATAAGGTAATAATTGAGTAACGGCACTCAGCAATACTTCTTGATCATTGCCAACATTTATATTGCCTTGTATATGTCCTTTTAGCTGTGGCTCACATCCTCCCAACGACAAAATCATGGAAAATGTTAAAAGCTCTCGTGTTTGTATATCTAAACCTGTTCTTGTTAAATAATCACCAAAACAGTTTGCAGATAAATATTTTTGAATATGAAGCTGATTTGCCGGTGATTCCTGATACATTTTATCAATCATGTCTCCGAAAATTTCTTTTTGTAACGCCAATCCTTTCTCGAATCTTGTTTCAGTTGAAGTAGTTGATTGGCCTTCCAGCGGCAACTTTATCCCCCTGCTTTCCAAAATTTCATTTGTGGCATGGATAAAATCAAATACTTTTGCAATCCCAACATAAGGTACAGACTGATAAACAATCTCTTTTACTTCAACCGGTGTGACGCCAATGTTCAGTGCTCCGCTGAGCATGGCCCTGTATTCGCTTAATGTCTGCTGAGCAATAAGTGAAGCTAAAATCACCATAAGCCTTGTTTTTGTATCAAGGTTTCCGTATGAAAGCACTTCGTCAAAGGCAAAATTGTCGAACACATCGATAAATTCGGGATCGGTGACCTTGAGTGTTGATTTGTGATTCGGAAACAATTCCTCGTGATTTTTATGTGCTGTTTCACTGATTGCCATAGGAATGCCTCCTTATTTCAATTTTTTGTAATCTTCATCCGATACTGGCTCCAGCCATGTTGCTGGACCTTTTTCGGAATTGACCTCAACGGCCAGGTGTACAAACCAACTATCCTTAGCAGCGCCGTGCCAGTGCTTAACATCGGCAGGAATAGTGACAACATCTCCTGCGTGAAGCTCCCGTGCCGGCTTTCCCCATTCCTGAAAATAGCCTCTGCCGCCCGTCACAAGCAGAATCTGGCCGCCTGCGTGTTTATGCCAGCTGTTGCGGCATCCCGGTTCAAAGGTCACGTTCCCGATGGGACAGGCCGAGCCGAAAGGCGTCAGCATATTGAGCCATACCGTCCCGTTAAAATTATCGCTTTTAAATTTTTCTCCAATGGGAAAAATTACGCTATTGCTAAGATCGTTTGTGCTCATAATTTCCTCTATCATCTCTTCATCTGATTGCTTATGTGGTAAAACGACTTCACGCCATTCCCTTTTCCCTATGCATTTTCCCCATTTCATACACCTGGGTAATCGCTGAACTTCTTTTGATTTCTCCTATATTCCACGCACCGGTTTCATAGATGTCTCCCTCTCCGTTCTAGCTGCTCTTCACGGAGCAAGCTCTCCAAAGAAATATGAAGCCGTGACTCCGCCATCCATCAGAAAATCGCTTCCCGTGATAAACGTACCTTCCGAACCCATGAGAAGGGCTGCGACATTGGCAACCTCGTCAGGCGTTCCCGCTCTCCCCACGGGGCAAAGCTCAATCATGCGACGGTAACCTTCTCCGCGAGGACCGGTTAGCTCATCTTTCGCGAGTGGTGTGATAATAATCCCCGGACTAATCGAATTGATTCGCGCACCACGCTTACCCCATCGGACAGCTTCCGCCATCACCCGCAAAGCGTTCCCACGTTTTGAAAGTTGATAAGCGTGCAAGGTATCCTTCACCTGATCCAGCTGAAGCATCGGAAGCGATAAAAGCTGATCGGCCGGGGTGGTGGCGAGAAGTTTATTTTGTTCACTCGTAAGAGCGCCTAAACGATGACCGGATTGCGAGGCGATGACCACACCGGAACCTCCGCGCGCAATGATATTTCCAAACTCCTCAAGTACGACCGCCGTGCCATACACATCAACAGACAAAATAGCCGCAGGTGTTGCTTGCGATGGTGAAACTCCGGCAGCATAGATGACTCCCGTCACATCTCCTAGTGATGCAGCTCTCTCCGCAAGGCTTTTAACTGCTTCACGCGAAGATACATCGACGGTCACAGTGCTGACTTCAAATCCTGCGTTACTCAAAACTACGGCGGCGGCGTCTGCATTCTCTTTTTTTAAATCAGCAAGCAGAAGGTGTTTTCCAGCGCTCACTCTGCGTGCGATTGCGACACCTATCAACCCAGATCCTATTAAAACCGTGACACTTTTCATAACAACCTCCTCGGCAAATTATTTTTTATCTGATAAGCCGAGCTTATGTAACCATGCCGACACATCCTTCTACGTCCTATTAACGCTGCTGTCTTTGATTGCCAATCCATCAAGATCTCAGGTGAACCGAGTAATGACCTCGAAACCAAGCGTGTCGTAATCGTCCATGCGCTTCAATGTGTCGTTTACATCCTTAAGGCTGATTTCCTTGGTGACAAGCCGTGCAGGTTGAAGCTTTTTGCGTGCTACAAGCTCCATCAGCTCGGTATATTTAGGCTGCGGATTGCCCAGCGAGCCGATAAATTCCAGCTCGTTCATGACAAAGTCGTTCACGACGATAGCGACCTCACCATTTTTCTCCTCATGCGTGGTCACGCCGACCTGCACATGCCGCCCGCGCTTACGCAAGGAATGGAGCGACTGCTGCAACGTGAAGGCACGACCCAGCCCGTCGATGGAAATATGCGCCCCGCCTTTCGTGGCTTCCTTCACCGCGTCACCCACCTGTTTGGGCGTGAGGTCCTTGGCGTTTACTGTTGCCACCGCACCTTCCTCCTTCGCGCGGGCAAGCTTGACGTCGTCGATATCGACGGCAACCACCAGCGCATCCGCCGCAACGGCGATTTGCACGGCCGACAAGCCGATTCCACCGCACGCCTGCACGGCAAGCCATTGCCCGGGTTTGACCTTACCTTGGTGGATGACGGCGTGGTAAGCGGTCATATAGCGGCAACCGAGGGCGGATGCCGAGAGCATATCGACTTCGTCGGGCAATTTGATGCAGTTGAAATCGGCGTTGACGACAGTGACATATTCCGCCCAGCCGCCCGGCCGTTTCTGGGGAGCCATGATCGCGTTGTCGCAAAGATTCGGAAATCCATCCCGGCATTGCGGGCAGGTGCCATCGGATTCGTGGAATGGAATCGTTACGCGGTCACCCACTTTGATGTTTTTGACATCGCGGCCCACTTCCTCCACCACGCCCCCGACTTCGTGGCCGGGAATGGCGGGTAATTTCAACTCCATATCCTGATTCCAGAAATGCCAGTCACTGCGACAGACGCCGCAGGCTTCTACACGGATAAGTGCGCCATCGGGACGTGGGGAAATAATGGGGGCATCCACCAGAACCAGCGGTTTGCGAAACTCCGTTATTTGCATGGCACGCATGGTGCGGGTGGAGGTTGGTTTGCTTGTGTTGTTCTTGTTCATAGTTTTCTCCTTGTTATAGGTCATCATGGGTCTAGCGCCCGGTTAATTTGTCGAGATGCTCTGGGTAACGCGCCCCTTGCACAGTGATTTTCGCGGCTTCGCTATCGATGGCACGCAAATCGTCAGGTGTAAGTTCGACTGCCACTGCGCCGATATTCTCATCCAGGCGATTCAGCTTCGTGGTGCCTGGGATGGGAACAATCCACGGCTTCTGGGCCAGCAGCCAGGCGAGCGCAATCTGCGCCAGTGTAGCGCTCTTTTGTTTGGCAATGCTACCCAGCCAATCGACGAATGCTTGGTTGGCTTTGCGCGCTTCCGGCGTGAAACGCGGAACTGTGTTGCGAAAATCAGTGCTGTCAAAGGTCGTAGTTTCATCGATCTTGCCGGTGAGGAATCCCTTGCCGAGCGGGCTGAACGGCACGAAGCCGATGCCAAGTTCTTCAAGCACCGGCAGCACTTCTTCCTCGGGCTTGCGCCACCAGAGAGAATATTCGCTTTGCAGCGCGGTCAGGGGCTGCACGGCATGGGCCCGGCGGATGGTTTGCACGCCCGCCTCGGACAGGCCGAAATGTTTTACCTTTCCTTGTCGGATCAGTTCTTTCACCGCGCCCGCGACGTCTTCAATCGGCACTTTCGGATCGACGCGATGCTGGTAGAGCAGATCGATTCTGTCGGTTTTGAGACGCTTGAGCGATGCCTCGACCATCTGTTTGATACGTTCCGGGTGACTGTTCAAATCGCCAAGATTGACGCCACCGACATTGATGTTGAACCCGAACTTTGTGGCGATGACTACTTTATCGCGGTACGGTGCAAGCGCTTCGCCCAACAGTTCTTCGTTTATGAACGGGCCGTAGACTTCCGCCGTATCGAAGAATGTGACGCCGCGATCCACTGCGGCATGCAGAAGAGAGGTCATCTCCTTCTTGTCTTTGGGAGGCCCGTAGGAAAAACTCATTCCCATACAACCCAAGCCCAGAGCCGATACTTCCAGGCCGCTTTTTCCCAATTTACGTTTTTGCATTTTACCTCCTATATTTTCCATCTATAATTGGTTACGACCGAACTGTTTCGTAGATTTTGCCTGCATTTATTTGCCACCTTGTTGAGGATTATAATCCTAAAAGAACAAAGGCGGTATCCCAATTCTGTTAATTTCTTGCCTAATCGTCCTAGCTATTCGATAAATATTGTATCATGAGGTAAATTCTGGTAATATAAAAAAAAGATATATATGAAAAAACAAATCGTCAAAAAGGTGTTTGATAATAACAATATGGGAACTGCGCTCGAAGCGTTGGGGAAGAGCATTGCCCGATGGACTGACAGAGGCGACCAGCTCGTGACTGCGATACCGGGCTTGTCACTTTTTCAGCGGGACGAACCGACCCAACCGGAAAGCCGCATGTACGAGCCGCGCATTTGTTTAATCGCACAAGGAGCCAAACGCGTGTTGCTTGGTGATGACACGTATGTGTATGGCGAACACCATTTTTTGATCACGTCCGTAAATCTACCCACGGTTGTGCAGATTATCAAAGCAAGCCCTGAGAAGCCTTGCCTGGGACTCATATTGAAACTTGATCAGCACGAGATTTCACAACTGATGGTGGACAGCAATCTTCCTCTTTCGCGTCCGCAGCAATCGAGCCGCGGAATGGCGACCGGCGAGGTTACGTTACCGCTGCTCACTGCTTTTCAACGGTTGGTCGACTTGCTTGCTGAACCGAAGGATATCCCGATTCTTGCGCCGATCATACAGCGGGAAATCTTTTACCGTTTACTGGTGGGCGATCAAGGTGCACGTCTACGCCAAATAGCGTCGGCGGGAAGTCAGAGTCAACAGATAGCACGGGCAATCGATTGGTTAAAGGATAATTTCACGCGGCCTTTGCGTATCGATGACCTCGCGACGCAAGTCAATATGAGTACATCGACTTTCCATCATCATTTCCGAACATTGACGGCCATGAGTCCATTGCAGTACCAAAAATGGTTGCGTTTGAACGAAGCGCGGCGGTTGATGCTCATCGAAAATCAGGATGCGGCAACCGTGGCCTTTCAAGTCGGTTATGAGAGCCCATCCTAATTTAGCCGCGAGTATAGTCGTCTGTTTGGCGAGCCGCCATTACGCGATATCACTAGTTTGCGTCAAATGACTGCTAATGATATGATCTAATCATTATTATCAACTTTGATTAGGCTGCCTACTTGTGCCAAGGCATCAAATTTATCATATCATAACCTTTATAATTAAAAAATATAGTTAATAATTATCATTTGAAATTTTGCCTCTTTGTCATGACTGACTTCTTGAGGAAGTTATCGATTGTCTTGACACTCAATGTCAGGTCAAGTTTTGTTTATGGCAATTAACTTTAACTTTAATCATTTCGTTGTTATTTTGAACGGTAAAACCTTTGCCCCTGTCTTCAATCCGTCCAGATAATCAGCCCAAGTCTGCATCATCTTCCGTCTTTCGTTTAGGTGTTGAGTTCTGTTATAACTGCGGC
>JBEKJX010000166.1:0-6755 GCA_050011015.1 Smithella sp. | reverse complement strand
CCGTTTCCAACATTTAAAAGAATGTTATGAATGGATCATCGCCGAAGGAGCCGGCGGCTTAGCAGTGCCTTTAAATGATGAAGGATATATGCAGTATGATCTCATCAAAGAACTCGGCTTTTCTTGTCTGTTGGTTGCCAATGCCGGCTTGGGATCAATCAATCATACCCTCTTGTCAGTGCATTTTGCTCGCAGTGTTGGTTTAAAAATCAAGGGAATTATCATCAACGGAAGCACCCGGAGTTTATTGGAGACAGATAATGCGGAAACCATCACCGTGCTTGCCGGTGTTCCCGCGGTTATAACTATACCCGCGCTAAGAGGTGTTGATACAGAAAAGTGTCAAATAGGGAATCTTAAAGAAGTGTTTGAAAAATCAATAGTTATTGATCAAATTATGGCCGAAATGGATGAGTTGTAGAGGACATAGGATGAAAATGTTTCAAGATGAGCTTGAACGGATTAAAAAAAGCGGTCTTTACCGTCAAATGAAGTATCTGCAATCTCCACAACAGCCTTACGTAAAAATAGCGGGCAAAGACTATCTGATGCTTTCATCCAACAGCTATCTTGGGCTTTGCAATGATTTCCGCCTCAAGCAGGCGGCAAGAGAAGCTATTGAAGAATATGGTGTCGGTTCAGGCGGCTCAAGACTGACCACGGGCAGTTATGAAGTGCATAAGAAACTGGAAAATGAAATCGCCGCGTTTAAAGGAGCAGAAGCGGCGCTGCTTTTCAATACAGGTTATATGGCAAACATCGGAGCCATATCCAGTATTGCAGGGAAAGACTGGGTGATTTTCTCCGACCGTTTCAATCATGCCAGTATCATCGATGGTTGTAAGCTTAGCGGCGCCGAAATCGTCATCTATGAACATTGTAATGCCTCTGATCTGGAGAAAAAGGCGCATAGCCGTCGCGGCAAGCGGGCTTTGGTTGTCACAGACGGGCTCTTTAGTGTGGATGGTGATATTGCGCCATTGCCGGAGCTTGTCCAAGTGGCGAAAAAGTACAATATGCTGTTGATGGTTGACGATGCTCATGCGACTGGTGTTTTGGGAGAAAATGGAGGAGGAACAGCGGACTATTTTGGTTTGCAAAATGAAATTGATATTCAGATGGGAACTTTCAGTAAAGCGTTAGCCAGTGAAGGCGGTTTTATTGCCGGGAATCGCGATTTGATTGATTATCTTGCCAATAAAGCCCGCAGTTTTATTTTTTCTACAGCGCTCTCACCCGCAACCGTTGCCGTATCGCTTAAGGCACTGGAAATTGTTCAAGCCCAACCCTGTTTGCGGCAGTCCCTGATGACCAATTCCGCTTGGTTCAGGAAAAGACTCAAAGAGGCAGGTTTCCATATCAAGGATTGTCCCACTCAAATTATTTCCATTGTTCTTGGTCAACCTGAACTGACGGTAAATTTCAGCAATAGATTGATGGGAAAAAATATCTTTGTTTCGGCCATTCGTCCGCCAACTGTTCCGCAGGGCACCAGCCGCCTGCGGATTAGTATCATGGCTACCCACACGATTGATGATTTGACGCGTGCTATTGATTCTATAACGGCCATCGGGAAGGAAATTGGAATCCTGAATGGTACCGGAAATAGATTACAGGCAAACAATTAATATGAATGGTGACAAAAAATGAATGAATGGCAGAAGAGAGATTTACGTTATATATGGCATCCCTGTTCGCAAATGAAGGATTATGAAGACTTCCCTCCCATTGTGATTAAAAAAGGCAAAGGGGCGTATTTGTATGATGTGGAAGGCAAGGCCTATCTTGATGCTGTTTCCTCCTGGTGGGTAAATCTCTTCGGCCACAGTAATGACAGAATAAACAAAGCTCTTCGCCGGCAAGCCCGGAGACTTGAGCATGTTATTTTTGCCAATTTCTCTCATCCGCCGGCCATTGAACTGGCAGAGGAGATTATTCGTATTGCGCCGGCAGGCCTCACCAAAGTCTTTTTTGCCGACAACGGATCATCAGCGGTGGAAGCCGCCCTGAAAATGAGTTTTCATTATCATCAACAGACCGGCCATCCCGATAAAATCCGCTTCGTCGCGATTACCGATGCCTATCATGGCGAAACACTGGGCGCGCTTTCCGTAGGTGATCTTGACCTGTATAGTAAAGTCTACAAGCCATTGCTTCTTAACACATTTAAAGCTACAGGGCCGGATTGTTATCGTTGTCCTTACGGCAAGGATCGCGGGAATTGTGATGCCGAATGCTTCGCTTCGCTCGGACGAATTATCGAGGAGCACTCCGGCGAAATTTGTGGAGTCATTATTGAACCTCTTGTGCAGTGTGCGGCCGGTATGAAAATATATCCTCCGGTTTATCTGAGAAAGCTCCGGGCGCTTTGCACAAAATATAATATTCACTTTATTGCCGATGAAATTGCGGTGGGTTTTGGCCGTACGGGCAAAATGTTTGCCTGTGAACATGCCGGCATCAGTCCGGATATCATGTGCTTGTCCAAGGGGATTACAGCAGGTTATATGCCGCTTTCTCTGGTGGTTACGACGAATCATATATATTCGGCTTTTTATGCCGAATATACAGAGCTTAAGGCCTTTATGCACTCCCACAGTTACACCGGTAACGCTTTGGCCTGTGCTATTGCCCGCGAATCCTTGAGTATCTTTGCCGAAGATAATGTGCTTGTCCAAAACGAGAGGAGGGCAAAAAACATTGCCGAAAAGGTAAACGCTTTGGCCAAAGGTCACCCGTTTGTTGGCGAATATCGTCAGTTGGGGATGATCGGCGCGCTGGAATTGGTGGAGGATAAAATTTCTAAAAAAAGTTTTGATTGGCAAAGGAGAATCGGTTACGGAATCTATCGGCTCGCCCTTGAAAAAGGCGTTCTTTTGCGGCCTTTGGGCAATGTCATCTATTTTATGCCGCCGTATGTTGTGGAAGAAGAGGATATTGAATTAATGGCCAGAATTGCGTTTGAGGCGATAAATGAATATTTCGGGATATGAAAGGAAAGAATTTAATCTCTTCGTGTCCAATTCCCCGTCGCTTGCGACGAAGAAGAGAGTGATGGTCCATCATGATACCCCGCTGATTGCGGCGGGGAGATTCATATCCATCACTTCTCTTTTAAAATAACGAGTATTTTATCGTAATAAGCCGCGATAAAAATTGATATACCCGGAGACTGAATAACGGTTTCAAAAAATACTGTCCATTTTATTTTTCAATTTTCTTTGCTTCTTCCGGTTTTTTTTCGGGTTCGTTCATGGCCTGCTTAAATCCTCGTATTGCTTTGCCCAGTGAACCTCCCAGCTCCGGAAGTTTCCCCGGACCAAAGATAATCAAAACGATACCCAGAATGATTATAAGATGCATCGGTTGCATAAGTCCCTCAAACATTATAATACCTCCTACAACTTTTGTTGCGGGAACCGTATAATATTATTTTGGTTTAGTCAAACTGATTGTCCTTTTAGTGGATTACCGTCTTATCCCGACAGGATAACAAGCCAATACTTCTTTTAAATCAATCTGTTTGACAATGATTCCAAAATGGTTGACTTTAAAAAGACTATATGTAAAAAAGTTAAAACTTTAAAAACTCTAAAAATGCTGATTGTGCCTGTGAAATAAGAACTCACTTGATGAGGTAGAGAGGGAGGATTCTATGATGTCGAAAGTGCCGCAAAAACTGGAAAGAAAGAAATCAGAAATTTATAAAGACGCGCCTATTGCGAAGTTTGGCGAAAGAAAGCCGGATTTTACGACAATGGGAAGAAAAATAAAAAATCCGCATAAAAAATTCCGGGAAGTGGTTTGCGTGGAAGCATGCCGGACGCCGTATGGCCGTTCGGGCGGCGCGCTAAAAGATTTTTCCGCTATGGAACTCGGTGCACTGGCGATTAAAGAAGTTCTTGGCAGAACTTGCGGCAAGGTGAAGCCCGCCGATGTGGACTATATTTTTATGGGACAGGTTGTCCCTGCGGGCTGTGGTCAGATACCCGGAAGGCAGGCTACAATTCTCGCGGGCGTGCCGGAATCAGTTCCTTCCATTACTGTCAATAAAGTTTGTTCTTCCGGCATAAAAACCATTGACCTGGCTTTTCAGATGATTCTTCTGGGGCGCGCCGATATTTGTATTGCCGGTGGTCAGGAGAGCATGAGCAACTGTCCGTTTGTCCTGCCCAATATGCGCTGGGGCTTGCGTATGGGATTGCCTGACGGCAGAGTTGTTGATTCAATGGTTTATGACGGCCTCTGGGACGCTTTCTACAACCGGCACATGGCGATTCATGGATCGGAAGTCGCCGACGAGTTTGGCTTTACCAGGCAGGATCAGGATGAGTGGGCGCTAAATTCTCAGATGAACGCTGTCCGCGCGATGAATGAAGGTAAACTCGATGATGAAATTTTTCCCGTGGAAGTAAAACAGGGCAAAAAAGTAATCGTTTTTGATAAGGATGAAGGGCCGCGACCGGAAACCACAATGGAAGCTTTGGCTAAACTTCCGCCTGTTTTTAATCATTTAAGCACCGTCACCGGCCAGCCGGGAAGCGTCACCGCCGGTAACGCGCCGGGTGTCAATGATGGCGGGGATGTCTGTCTTTTGATGAGCAGGGAAAAAGCGGACGAATTGGGTCTTAAACCGATTTTTACGATTGTTGATTACGCCGAAGTATCGCAGCCGACGAAAGATATTGCTACCGTTCCCGGTTTAGCTATCAAAAAAATTCTTGAACAAAACGATATGACACTTGATCAGATGGACATAATCGAAATCAACGAAGCCTTTGCCGCGGTGGCGCTGGTAAGCTGCCGTTCGATTCTGGGGATGTCCAAAGAAGACATGTTCAAGAGAGTCAACGTCAACGGTGGAGCGGTTGCCTATGGTCACCCCATCGGAGCAACGGGAGCCAGAATCGCTATGACGCTGGGGTATGAACTCAGGCGTCGCGGAGGCGGCTGGGGAGTTTGCGGCATCTGCTCTGGGCATGCACAGGGGGATGCGATGCTTATAAAGGTTGAGAAATCATAGATGTGGCAATTGAAGGGGCATCCTTTCGCGCAGAAATCCCTGTAACTGTGGTTCGTGTGCCCGTTGCGCGACAGTCGAAATTTCATCCGGGAGGGCATTGACATAGGATGTGCAGTGGAAAATAAACGATGTATTTTGCCGATCTCACTTACTTTTGTTTGTGAATGGCCTTTAATTTGACATTAAAGCTATGCCTGCAATAATGGTAACTGCGCCAACCATATTGATGACGGTTATTTTTTCACCGAAAATAAAGTGGGAGAATATTGCCATGAAAAATATGCATGCTCCGGAAAATATAGGATACGCAATACTCAAATCTATATTTTTGAGTGCTTTTGTGAAGAACAATACGTTAATGCCACCGATAATTAAGCCGGATACGAAGACCATGAACCACAGAAAATCAGATTGCTTGTTTGAAATACTTTTATACAAGAGATAGGACACAACATTAAAGGCAACTGATAAGAACAAATAGAAATATTTCATTTATCATCCCCCTGTAATTATCTTCTGAAGTTTTGCCTGACTAATAATGATTATAGCCTATGTAGGACTTCTAAATCAGGCCAGTATTTTTTCTACAACATCCGCGATCTGGCGGCAGTGGGTTTCGGTTTCTTTTTCGGTGGGACCTTCGACCATGACGCGGCACATGTTTTGTGTGCCGGAGTAGCGCACGAGAACGCGTCCTTTAGCGCCCAGCGCTTTTTCCGCCTTTTTGATGGCGGCCATGATTTCCGGTACGGTTTCTATTTCCGGCTTTCTTTTAACGTCAATGTTGATGAGCATTTGCGGAAAAACCGACATGATACGCGCCAGTTCCGATAGCGGCCGGCCTTCTTTTTTCATGGCGGCCAGAATTTGCAGAGCCGTAATCAAGCCGTCACCGGTGGTGTGGTGTTGTAAAAAAATCAAATGGCCGGAATCTTCCCCGCCAATGATTGCACCACGCGCCAGCATTTCTTCCAGAACAAAGCGGTCGCCCACGGGAGCGAATACGGAATCAATTTCCAGTTTCTGAAAAGCGACTGTCAATCCAAGATTACTCATAACCGTGCGGACGACTAAATTGTTTTTCAGTTGGTTTTCTTTTTTTAAAATGGCTGAACAGATCGCCAGCATCCTGTCACCGGTCAGAATGTTGCCCTTATCATCAACGGCAATTACGCGATCGCCGTCGCCGTCAAAAGCAAAACCGGCGTCGGCTTTCTGCCGCAATACTTCCGCAGCCAATGCTTCTGTATGCTGCGAGCCGCATTTGAAATTGATATTCTTGCCGTCAGGCTGATTGAACAGGGTTTTTACTTCACATCCGAGTTCCGTGAAAACGGCGGGGGCCACGCGATAGGTCGCGCCGTTGGCGCAATCAAGAACTATTTTCATTCCCTCCGGATTGAGTTTCTGGGGGAATGTAGATTTAAGAAAATCCACATAACGTCCGGCGGCGTCATTGAGCCGTGATAATTTCCCCAATTCTTCCGGAGATGGATGGAGCCGGTGCATATTGTTGGCAAAGATGAGTTCTTCGATTTTATTTTCATTTTCATCGGAGAGTTTAAAGCCTTCACTGTTGAAGATTTTTATGCCGTTATCCGGCGAGGGATTGTGAGAAGCGGAAATAACAATGCCCGCGTCGGCTCTCATATCGTGAGTTAAAAAAGCGATGCCGGGCGTGGGAATTACACCCACGGAAATGGCATTGACACCCATGGAACAAATGCCGGAT
>JBEKJX010000165.1:0-11613 GCA_050011015.1 Smithella sp. | reverse complement strand
ATGATAATGTTAAAAAAGGGTTCCTTGGAAATGAGACCTATCCGGCCATCTTCCATAGCCACAATGGTTCCCGGTGACGTCTTACCGTCCAGAAGAGACATTTCTCCGAAGTAATCTCCCTTCTCGTGAATTGCCAGTATGTGTTCCTTTCCTTCATCGTTTAGCTGAATAACTTTGAGTTTTCCCGAGAGTATCAGATAGAGGCAATTTATCGAATCATCTTCATTCAAGACGATCTCATTTTGCCGGAAATCACGGAAGATAATGTGCTTCCGGAGTTCAAACTTTTCCTCTTCCGAAAGTCCGGCCAGGAAGGGGATCTTCGAGAACATGCTCTCAATATCTTTATCGCGTCGTTTGTCCATCGTCGCCTCACATAAAAATAATGGGGACGGTTCTATTTATTCATTCACCATGGCGCATTATTAAGTATATCCAGATAGTGTTGATATTCCTTGTCTGTCAACCAGCTAAGAGACCATCCGACTGGCGGTAACGGTACTACAGCGTCGATCCTGAGCTTCCTGTAATATTCCCGCGAAGTCTTAAATGAAGCAAACTTGCTGCAATCCCGTGCGGTAACCCAGTTTAGTACCTGAGCCTGACTGTCATGACTAAGCTCTGGAATAATGTCAAGATCGGAGGAATCAATCAGGCACTGTTTTGTTAAATAATCTTTCTCATCTGCCGTCAGCTTCCGGGGACTCTCCTGCGGACGTATAGATACATTAACAAATACTTTATCGCCTGCCTTGATGCCGTTGGCGTTGCCTGCTATGGATACTTCTTTGCCCTGATTATCCTTGATGGTGATCTGATTACCGTTGATTTGGGTAACAGTTCCTTTTATTTCATAATCATTTGCGGCAAAACCGAATTTAACTAATGTAAAAACAAATATAACGGCAATGGCTGCCAGAGCGGTTTTCTTCATAAATTATCTCCTAAACCAAAGACTTGATTTCTGCAAAAACATTAACTGCAAGAATTGTGAATATCAAACAAGTTAAGTAAATAATGAATTTTCTCATAATTATCCTTGGAAGCTTTCATCAATAATATAAGAGAAAGGCAGTTGTGTGTCAATAAAGATATTTCTTCAAGATGCATGAAAATCTGCAGACTTATGATTTGCCTTTACAATTGTCACAACTACAACTCCTCAACATTTGACAGCCGTCTGATTTGAGGATTACCGGCTGAAAGAAAGAATCAGAACCGTGGATTCATCCTTTAATGACGGTTGGTTGAGTTAAAAGGATAAAACAAAAGAAAGGTATGAAAGACTCATTGGGCCTCAATATTTGGCGGAACCTCAATATATTGAGGGATACCTTGATGGGACGCAGATGGCTCAAATAAGGTCAATCATAGCCTGTAAAGCAGGATTCATAAACCTTATTATTTGCCCGGATTGCGGGATAAAGCTTCCTCATGTCTGAGAGCTTCGTTCACTTCCTGAAGGACATCGATCATTTCCAACGGACCCAATGCATGAACCAGATTTGGATACTCTCTGATAGTTGCAGGAATGCCCAGGGCTTTCAGCCGTGCCACGCTTACGCGGTCCTGCTCGATGAGCACAATCGGATCCCGGACGCCATGAAAAGCGTGAATGACG
The DNA here is from genome assembly GCA_050011015.1 of Smithella sp. Taxonomy (GTDB): domain Bacteria; phylum Desulfobacterota; class Syntrophia; order Syntrophales; family Smithellaceae; genus Smithella. Next base: position 9,992 of record JBEKJX010000165.1, on the reverse strand, counting down.
GGTTTCTGCCTGCCCGCCGGCCAGGCTTCAGGAACCAGGGGCAAGGGAAGCATACCGCTTAAAGGAAGAGCAACGCTCATGAGATCCGGATCTTGCACACTGATAGTGTAGGTGATGATTGCCCCCTGGGAGAACCCGACGATGACCGGCTTGCCGAGCGTGGGCTTTTCTCTCAAAAGGCGATGGATGAAAATGCTTAACCGGCGGGAGGCCTCGGCTGCGGCTAAGGCGAAGGATTGCTCGTCCGCCATCCTTGTGTGTATGGACCACCACCCGTAGTCATGATTAAACGGACCAACAGGAACACTGTCAAGAGGAACTCCGCGGGGAACGATGATACGCGCCGGCGCATGGACATTGGCAAACGCACGGAGCATGGCCTCCGGAGTACTGGCCTTGCCGTGCATCAGGATGAGCATGGGCAAAGGGTCTTTCAGCTTTGCCCCGCCGCTCGCGTATTCGATGTAATCAGGGCTGTCGGATACCATTAAATCAGCGCCGGCATTTTGGCTCCTGTTCTGTGAAACAGCAGGAGCCTGGCCAGGTGATTGTGCCGCCATGCTATTGAGGCCTAAGCACAAGAGAAATATACAAAGGATGCCATTGAAACATTTTCTTTTTATATGAAACATATGATATCTCCTTGTTTATGTAGATCTGTTCTAATACGGCAAACGCCGACGATTTACAGGTTGCAGTTTAGCATAAAATCAGTTTTTTGAAAAAATAAAGATTTTGAGGAAGTTGTCAATAAAAAGATCAATGGTCGATTTTGAAAAAAACCGTCATAACGAATAATGCTGAACATTTATTGATAAACTCAGGTTTGAGCCAACAATATAGCCCAGAGAATTGCCGACTCTGTGTCATCAACCACATAGTCAAGTTTTACAGCCTTGTTCATCGCGGGTAATTTACGTAATTCGCCACTATCGATTTTCCATGGATCCCTTGCTCCAATCATCGGTTTAATCAAGCGCAGATACGTTCTGGTCGCAATGAATTTGTGTAATTCAGGCGTATTATTTTTTACTTTTTCATACATCGATTGCTCCGAAGAACTCAATGGCTGCAATTTCCGCAAGTCATCAGCATCATTTACATATATTTGACCTGCTTCTCCGGGACTTACTTGATTATCTTTACACTCTCCTGTCTGATCCATCATTATACGCCAGATAATATCAAACTCCCTGTCGCTGACGACGTAAGCTGCCGATACATTATCTGGCATTTTTGGTAATTTACATCCATCAATTTTCTTCGGATCAGTTCCCTCAACCATGGGTTTTATCAACCGCAGATATGTTCTGGTCGCAATGAATTTGTGCAATTCATGCGTATCATTTTTTACTTTTTCAAACTTCGATTGCTCCGGAGAACTCAATGGTTGCAATTTCCGCAGGTCATCAGCATCATTGGCCAAGACCGGGATCAAAAACATAAAAAATAGAACTATTGCAGCGACTACAGTAACTGACTTTTTCATTGTAATTCCTTTTGTAATATTTCTTCGGACAATTCATTTAATTTTAACGATTGAAAGTTGCAGCCTATCATAAAATTAGAAATTTTAAAATTGAGGATCAGAAAGTAACAAATAAAAATCCATTACTCCCTATCCGTAAAATGAAAGTAAATTAAAAATCTCTGTCACACTTTTAGCAAAATATTGTATAAGATGTATGAAAAGAAAAATTGAATTATTGAAAAGAATGGAATGAGTATGCACAATCCATTTAAGGAAAAGATCGAAGAGCACGAAAATGATGTCGATTATATAAAACGTGCGTTAGAAGGTGACGCCACGGCCCTGGAGGCGCTTATCTTGCGGCACCAGTCATGGATTTTTAATATCGCCCTGAATATGACAGGAGACATCCACCGGGCCGAAGATGTAACGCAGGAGATTTTGATTATAACCATTTCCAAGCTTGCTACATATGATCAAAAGAAAGCCGCGTTTCGAACCTGGCTATACCGGATTGTTGCCAATCATGTCATAAACATGAAGCAGAGTAAAAAAGAGCAATTCTTTGTGACTCATTTGGAAAATTTTGATTTCAACACTTATATGCTTAATCTGCCCGACAATAAAAATCCTGCCCTGATGCATGATAAAGAAATTATCGATGAAACCAAAAACTACTGCACGTTATGCATCTTACTGTGTCTGAACAGAGTGGAGCGAATCGTGCTGATTTTGGGAGCAATCTTTGATGTAACTGATCGCATGGGAGCTGAAATATGCGATATTTCGCAGGCAAACTTTCGGAAAATTCTATCGCGGTCGCGCAAAAAAGTTTCCGAATATTTTCAAAGTAATTGCAGCCTTTTTGACGAACACAATCCCTGCAAGTGCAGTGATCAAGTAAGTTATCTGATCAACTCAGGCTTGATTAAGCCGGGTGATATGAACATCAAGCACAACTCTCTGGGGACGATCCGAACTGTTGTGGGCAAAGCCATCACTGATATAGAAAATTCATATTCCAAATTTTTGACACTTTATCAGGACCAGCCGTTTTTCAAGGGACCGGACATGGTGAACTGGCTGAGAGATTTATTACAAAGAAACAACATAAATGAATATTTATAAAAAATCAGGAGGAATATATGATCAACAGGGAATTGCTTGCCCCATGCGGTCTTTATTGCGGCGTTTGCGGTATTTATTATGCAACAGCGAATGGTGATGATCAGCTAAAGGAGAAATTAGCCAAAGCTTATGGTGACACACCGGATAAAATTAGTTGCCGGGGCTGTTGTTCTAATTCGGTTTACTGGTATTGCTCCGTTTGCGCGGTTAAAAGTTGCGCCATGGAGAAGGGCTATCTCGGTTGCCATCAATGTATTAGTTTCCCCTGTGATAAAATTGATAATTTTCCGGTACCGGAAGGCAAGAAAAATATTCTTCGCGCCATCCCTCGTTGGAAAGAGCTTGGCACAGAGGAGTTTATAAAAGCCGAAGAAAAACTTTTTTCCTGCGAAAATTGCGGCACCAAACTTTTCCGCGGGGCCAGAAAATGCCGCAAGTGTGGAACAATCAGGGGATGAGAAAATATTTGCTGGTTTTTGATAAAAACTTTTTTTATTAAGACGGTTACATTTCCGCAATCAATGGATCGTAGAAAAAAGAATGCTTTACCGGATACTTCGGGGACACCTGATTCTGTAAAACATACCCTCATAGAGTCTCATTATGACTAAACAAGATCTTCCATGTCACAGCATAGGACACTCCGCAAGCCTTTGCCAATTTTGTCAAAGTAAGCTTTCTATATTCACGCCATACCTTGAGATGGCTTTCGCCGGAAGACAGGCGCTTGACGAAATCATCAGGGAAAGTTTCCTCACCTGCGGCAATGGCGGCAGATATATTACTCGCATCACGAATGTCCACAAGAAGAGCTGGAGCGTGAGTATAGATACCGAACTGAGCATAAGTCCTTTACACTACCTGTTCTTTTGATAAAAATATGAATGTTTTATACTCATATATACTCCGGTTCATGTAAGTTATCCATGATTCCATCCAGATATTTTTCAAATATCGGGCCATCAATTACCTGGTGGTCGTTAATTGCCGGTCTTAGCAGATTATACTCTATCATGACATATTGATTAAGATTATCTAATCCAAAATCCCAAGCAACTAAATCAAAGTGTGGAAGTCGTTTGTGTCCTTGAACAATGATCTTTTCTAAATCGAGAAAGTTTGGCAGTGCTATGTTCCTGAATGGTTTGCGCGTTAATGGATGTTCAAATATTTTATTGAATTTATGATCATATCCGAAGTCATTCATATTACCATCTTGATCAACTCCGCACGATACTGCTCCCTTTACAGTATAAAAAGCATAGTTCCGATTGTTGGCAAAATTCAATTGATGAGTCGGAAGTATCACTATTTTGTCTTCATATCTTAAACTTATAGAACGTATAAAATTAACAGAGTGCGGATATATTTCAGAAAGAATTGATGACTGATTTATGCCTTCCTGAATAATAAAGTCTCCCTTGTATAAAGATATTAATTTGCTAATATTCTGCAAGATATTATCAATAAAGATTTTGCCATCCCTTATTTTACATTTCCTGATATTTTTTCCTTCACCTGAATAAATAGATGGTTTGATAAAACAATTCCATTCTTTATCTGACAAACTCTTCGGCCAGTCTCCAATATTTAACAAATTATAATCAGTATTATAAAGTTTCCCGTGCATGCATCTAAGCACTGTCTCAGGCATTTTTATGCCTTGCATGAAAAAATCGAACATATTTTTATCGGCATATGCCCGGGCCAGATTAAAATTGTTTAATGATGGCATTATATAGTTTAAAAAAATATTTTCGGGGACGTATTTACTGCTGTGGATAGTGTTTAATGAAGCGCAAAAAGCATTCCATTCAGGATTGAATCTTATATTGTATTTTCGCCAATATTTTTTCGCCTCATTTATTGATGGATGGTTAAGGTCCAGAACTGCGGAAGCGCTTTTACATATACGTTTTACTTCTTTGTTGCGTTCTAATGTCGTGTTCCATCTTCTCAGGGAACGGTCAAGTTTCTTAAGTTCCAGTATGATTCTTTTTTTCAATTTGCACCTTCAATAACAGCGCCATACCATGTGTTTCTGTTGTAGTAACAGCTTTAAGTTTTTCCCTTTTTGTAAATGAAATAAGACTATCAATAAACTTAATATTGATACTCCGGATTTATTCTTACGCGATGAAATATCAAACAAAGTTCTCTGTCAAGGGAAATAACTTCATAAGAGAGTTGTTTTAAGATCGTAAATAAATATTTGACTCTGATGTTTTATTGCTGTAGTGATAACTAAAATATTTATTTCATGAGGGAGAAAACATAATGAAACAAGATTATGAAACACCTGAACTGATAGTGTATGAGGACCTTACTGACATAACTGCTGGAACTGCGGTAAGTGGAATCGAATAAAGATCTGGATTCCGGGCTGCTTCTGAAATATGGTATCCCTGCCCGGTTACAATTTCAGCGGCATCAATCTTAAATTGCTTCGTATAGCTCCTTCGCTTTTTGTAATCCCTCACCTGCTCAGACGATAACCTATCAGATCTACCGGTCGGGGAGAATATTATGACATTATCTTTATAATAAATTACGAATCAATGAAGCACAGTTGACGCCGGAGCAGTTTTTTATATTATTACGGTTATATGAAAAAGACGGCCAGACACAGAGAGAACTGGCGGATAAAATTCTAAACGATCAAAGTCTTATCAAATTTCTCTATAACAGTGAATGCAATGGGAGGTATCATGCGCTTTAAGATTACGGGAATCTTGTTCGTTTTTCTGATCACTTTAACTTTTGGCTGTACTCAAACGATATGGCTGCCGAAGTCTGATGTAAAAAGGCAAAACCTGGAAAAAATGGTATCAAAAAAAGTTACGGAACTTTCCGAAAAGGATAATTATTTTCCGCCATCTTTGATAATGAAATATGTTGATGGAGTAATGAACTCCCTGAACAAAAATAATGGACACGCACTGATTATTGCTCATGATGGCGGGCGTTTTACTAAGTTGACGTTTATTTTTGACAACAATGGGAATATCAAACTGAACACTACCACATATTCAAAAGATTTTTTTGCAATGTTTAAAGACTATGAAATCGCTCAAAGCGATTGGCCTAAACTGATATATCAATTTAACACATTGGGCTATGCAACTGCCGCAGGCGATGGAGATATCAAATACAGTTATGATTTTGAAAAGAGCGTCTTTTTAATAAACCGTAAAAGAACCGTTCCGGCAAAGAACTTCCTGACAGTTCCAGTTCCACTGCATTGAAGAAGATTTGAGGACAGCAGGCATCTCTTCCTTTCCATTGTTTCCCGCCATGCTCATGAATAGCTGTCTCTGTTTTTCTTAAAATACTTGACATTTATTAAATTATAGTTATTATGGCAACTGTTGCTAAGGCAACTAATAAAAAATGGACGATGCAGCCATGCACGATACATCAATTTCCGATCTTGATCAGACGATAACCTATCAGGTCTATCGAGCGGGGAGATTATTGAGACATTTTCTTCATCAAAAATTAAGAATTGATGAAGTACAGTTGACGCCTGAGCAGTTTTTTATATTATTACGGTTATATGAGAAAGACGGCCAGACCCAGAGAGAACTGGCGGATAAAATTCTAAACGATCACCCCAACATCACACGCCTGATTGATAAGCTGGAAAAAAGCGCTTATGTCCGGCGAAAAAATGATGCAAAAGACCGAAGGAATTTTCTGATTACCCTGTCCGCCAAAGGCAAAGCGCTTTGTGAAACCAGAGTACCCCTGATCCAGCAAGAAAGAAAAAGACTGTTTAAAGGGTTGACGAAAGAGGAAATTAAGATGTTTCAAAGTGTTTTACACCGGATCGAAACAAATATTATGGCGTAAACATTTAATGATCATTATTTGCCAGGCCGTCATAAGCCGCAGGCAGAATAATGGTTATCCTTTCTCTCTGCCTCATTAATGCATGACATTATATTGTTTCAGGCGGACATGTTTTTATATTGCGGAAAAATAATCTGCCCGATGAAAAAGAGAGCGAATATTTATATGAAAAAAAATCGTTTATGTTTATTAGTCTTGTTTGCCGCGATGATTATTAATGGTTGTTCTGAAGGGGAACATGCCCATAAGAATGCAGTCGCTCCGGTGCCCGTTATTTCGCAAAAAGTGGAAAAAACATCAATCAGCAGGGAAATTTCGGCCAGCGGCAACATTGAAGGCGGCAAAACGGCGCGTCTGGGTTTTCTGGTTGCAGGCAAAATCAATTATATCGCCGGGGAAGAAGGCGCAACCGTCGAAGCCGGACAATTGCTGGCCAGCCTTGATCCTGAAAATTACCGGATCGCAAAAGAGATGGCCGATGCCAATCTCGCGCAGGTACAGGATGAGTTCAACCGGCTGAAAATCATGCATGAAAGGAAAAGCCTTTCGGAAAGCGATTATACGAAAATATCCAATGGCCTGAAAGCGGCAAAGGCGCAGCAGCAGCTTCAGAATAAAAATCTGCTCGATACAAAATTATACGCGCCCTTTAAAGGGGTTTTGCTGAAGAAAGGCGCGGAAGTCGGCGAAATTATCGGGACGGGCATGCCTCTTTTCGTACTATCCGATATCAATACCGTCAAAGTAATCGCGTCGATACCGGAGGCCGATTTGCAGCAGGTAAAGATCGGCAGCCAAGCGCGGGTTTACATCTCTTCGATTGATTCGACTCTGACAGGCAGAGTCATGGAAGTCGGTTCCGTTTCCGAACCGGCAACGCGATCTTTCAACGCCAAAATTCTTCTGAAGAATCCCCATTGGAAGATTCGCCCCGGAATGACCGCCGAAGTTAAAATCGCTTCCGGCAAAAAGGTGGACATCATCGCTGTTTCCGGAGAAGCCGTGTTGCGCGATCTGGACAATTCGGCCTATGTTTTTATCGTTGATGAAAAGAAAATGCAGGCCTTCAAGCGTAAGGTATCCCTGGGACAAATAACGGGCAGCAACATCGAAATTACGTCGGGCATTAATCCGGATGAAACTATCGTTGTCGGCGGACAACATAAATTAAATAACGGTTCTCCCGTTAAAATAAATTAGGCGTCATGAATTTTGTAAAAAAATCCCTCAAATACCCTCAAGTGACGGTAACCGTCCTGATCATTGCTTTCATGGTCGGTCTTTATTCTCTGATGAATATGCCGCGGCGGGAAGATCCTAAAATCCAGGTCCGCATCGGTCAGATCATTGCCTATTATCCGGGAGCCAGTTCGCTGCAGGTTGAAGAACAGGTCACCAGGAAGCTGGAACAATATCTGTTTCAATACGAAGAAGTCAAAAAAGGAAAAACGACGTCCACCACCCGCGACGGTGTCGTCATCATCAACGTCTGGCTCAACGATAACGTGCAAAACGTCGATGTTTTCTGGAGCAAGCTGAATCATCAGATGCTCGTTCTGAAAGCCGTCAACCTGCCGCCCGGAGTGCAGGGGCCTTTTGTCAATTTTGAATTCGGCGACACGGAAGCGTTGTTGATCGCCATCGAAATGGACCATCCCGATTACGCCCGGTTGAGGGATTATGCCCAGAAACTGGAAGACAACCTCAAAACGATTCCGGCCGTTTCAAAAATCAAACGCATCGGCGAGCAGAAAGAGCAGATTGTCATTACGTCCGACAGCGCCAGGCTGAACCAGTACGGCATCTCATTTGCCAATGTCATTCAAATTTTACAGGCACAAAATTCCATCGGGCCTGCCGGAGACGTAAAAACATCCGCGGATAAGATCTCTCTTTACGGCGAAGGATATTACAAAACCGGGGCCGAGATCGGCAATCAGATCATCGGCACGGCAAAAACCGGCCAGGTGCTTCGCCTCAAAGATGTGGCCGACATTCAAAGGCAATATCAGGAACCGGCATCCAAAGTGCTGGTCAATGGACACAACACCATGCTGATTGCCGTTCAGATGCACGAAGGCAACAATATCGTTGAATTCGGCAAAACAGTGGACAGGAAACTTCAGGAGACGGCGCAACTGTTCCCCGCGGGCGTCAAATTAACCACCATTGTCAATCAGCCCAAAATCGTCGATAAAAACGTCAGCCAGTTTTTACGGGAATTCCTGATGGCGGTCATCGCCGTTATTATCGTCATTGTGCTGATGCTGCCGTTTCGCGTAGCCGCCGTCGCCGCCACTGCGATTCCCATGACCATCGCGGTGACGTTCGCCCTCATGCATGCCCTGGGCATTGAACTGCATCAGGTATCGCTGGCATCGTTAATTGTCGTACTGGGCATGGTGGTGGATGACGCCGTAGTTGTTGCCGATAATTACATAGAACTGCTGGACAAGGGCGTGGACAGGCAGACAGCCGCCTGGAGGAGCGCCACCGAACTGGTCGTACCCATTCTGACGGCAACCCTGACCATCATCGCGGCCTTCCTGCCCCTGGTAATTCTGACCGGCATGGTCCGTGAATTCATCATCGCTCTGCCTCTCACCGTCACCATCGCGCTTTCGTCTTCATTTATCGTCGCCATGCTGTTGACGCCGATTTTATGCCTTACCTTTATTAAAAAAGGCCTTCACGATCCCTCAACCGGACCGTCTCAAAATCAAAATAAATTTTCGATGTTGACGCTGATGCAGCGCGGATATGACAAGACGATCACCTGGTGCATGGCTCATTCAACAATAACGATTGCAGGCTGTCTGTCTACCCTCTTACTGGCGTATTTCCTGTATCAAATGATTCCGCAAAAATTTTTTCCGGCCGCCGAAAGAAATCAGTTTGCAGTCGATCTATGGATGCCGACGGGCACAAAACTGGAAAATACCGAACAGACGATTTTAAAAATTCAAAAAATGATCGCCAACGACAGGCGCGTTACATCCTTTGCGACATTTATCGGCGCCAGTTCGCCCCGCTTTTATTACAATTTTACGCCTGAACCGCCTGTCGAGAATTTTGCGCAGGTTCTTGTCAATACTAATACCGACGAGGATGCCCGGCAGTTGAAAATGGAACTTAACGCGAGGGCTGCCCGTGAAATTCCCGAAGGAAATGTTCAGGCCAGACTCATGCAGCAAGGGAAAGCTGCGGTAACATCCGTCGAAATAAAAATCATCGGCGAAGACATTGCGACGCTGAAAAGCATCGGCGGCGAAGTTCAGGACATCGTCAGGAAGACCGGAATGGCGGCCTTCGTCCGGACCGACTTCAAAGAAGATTATTACGGGGTAGCGGTCAGCATGAAGGAAGATGCCGAACGATTGGGATTCACGACGACAAACATTTCCAGATCCATATATGCGGGCTTTACGGGCGCTTTGGTGTCGACTCTATATGAAGGCAACACCCCCGTGGATATTCTGTTTCGCCTGAACGATCAGAACCGGCGGAATTTTGACGATCTCCAGAACATGTATCTGACATC
>JBEKJX010000164.1:0-6875 GCA_050011015.1 Smithella sp. | reverse complement strand
CTGGGGAGCTTTTTACGAAGTCGCTTAAAACAGTATAATCGAATAAAATGCTTATTATTTTGTTTCCTAAATATTTTTACTTCCCTAAATGCGGGTCGTCTTTCTGTAAATAATTCACCACGTAATCACGCACGGAATCTTCCATAGAAGAAAAAGATACCGGACATCCAACAGAGTGCAGCTTGTCCATTTCCGCCTGCGTAAAGTACTGGTATTGATTGCGTATAGGTTCGGGCATTTCAATATATTCAATCTTCTGTCTGGTTCCCATGGCGGCAAAAACAGCACTGATCAAATCATTCCATGTTCTTGCCTTTCCTGTTCCCAGGTTAAAAATGCCATTGACGTCCTTATTATTAAAAAGCCACCATAAAACATCTATACAATCTTTGACATAAACAAAATCACGCATCTGTCCGCCATCGGGATATTGGGGCAAATAGGATTTAAAAAGGCGGACTTTACCCGTTTCTTTGATTTGATTAAATGCTTTGAAAATTACGCTGGTCATGTCGCCTTTGTGATATTCATTAGGGCCGAAGACATTGAAAAATTTAATTCCGGCGATTTTGTTTTCCCAAGAATGTCTCAAAACTCTTAAATCAAAAACCTGCTTGGAATAGCCATACATATTGATTGGTTTAAGCTCGCTTATTTTGCTATGATCATCGGAAAAGCCCTGCTTGCCGTCGCCATAAGTAGCGGCTGAGCTTGCGTAAATAAAACGAATGTTGCGCTCAATTGCCCATTCGGCCAACTGACCTGTATAGGCATAATTGTTTTGCCAGAGATAATCAGCATCGCGTTCCGTCGTGGATGAACAGGCTCCCATATGTATTATCGCTTCGACTTCAAAAGATAGTGTGTCGTTATAAATCAACTCATAAAAATCGTCTTTATGGATGTAATTAACGAAGCGGAGATTGACCAGATTTTTCCATTTATCGGTCTTTCCCAGACGGTCAACGATTACTATATTTTCAATGCCTTCCTGATTAAGCTTCCAGACAAAAGCGCTGCCGATGAATCCGGCGCCACCCGTAACGATAATCATTTGCTTGACTCCTTTTAAAATTCGGTGACCTTTACGTAATACTGAACACGAATACTGTCAATAAAAAAAGAGCTGTCCCAAAACACCCATCTGCGGCGTTGCGCTACAAAACGCATCGCTCAACGTATGAAAAATATACTCCTCGCGATTCGGCTTTTACCGGCAAGGAATAGAATTATTGATTGTTGCGCCTTCCATACGGAAATGCGCCCCTGGTGAACAGCTCTCAAAACCGGTAACCTTTCAAAAGTTTAAATGCGCATGATTTATTGAATCCACGGGGATTCTTTGCTGACGGTTAAAACGCGGCAGGGTGTATCCCCCTTAATCATCATAAAATTAATCTGCCGGCCAGTGATTCCGCCCGAGCCGCGATGCGAAAAAAATAGATCCTGGCGACAGGAAGTGCATAAATTAGAAACATCTATATTTTCTTCGGGAATGCCGCAATTCATAATTTGCCTGCGGTTAGCTTCAGGCAAATCCACTATCCATTTGTTCAGTTTTTCACCAGGAAATAGAAAATCCTTATGGTTTTTCTGACTGCGAAAAATATATGTTGTTTCTTCATCAAGTTCGAAACAGCATGGGCCGATGGCCGGTCCTATCGCTGCCAGAATATCCCACGGAAATGAACCATATTTTTCATAAAGAAGGCGGATGACTTTGGCGCTGATTTCCAGCGCGGTGCTTTTCCAGCCCGCATGAACCGACGCGATGATTTTTTTTGCCCGGTCAACAATAAATACCGGTACGCAATCGGCAGTCTTGATGCAAATAGCCAGATTCTGGCGATTAGTGACAATGGCGTCATAATTCAGAACGCCATCCATCGGTAAATACTCGCCGTAGGGTTTAATGACAAAAATATTATCGCCATGAACCTGATTGAGCGTGATAAACTGATCCAGTGGTATGGCAAAAGCCATAGCCAGACGATTCCAGTTCTGTAAAACTCTACTTTCAAAATCGCCTTCCTTGAAGCTCATGTTCAGAGATGCGTAATCTTCTTCCGATGCGCCGCCCACTCTGGTGCAGAAAGCATGAGTTAAAAAATCGCATCCGCTCAAAAATGAAGATTCATAATACTGTATGGAATGTTTTTTATTCAGATGAAACATTTTTTCTACCTCAATTTATCTTTCCGATTAGCAGTAGTGGAATTAGTAGAGTCAACGTTTAAACGCAGCTGCGCGCACAAATCAGCCATATCAGGGGGCATGTCCGCAGTAAATACGACCTGCTTGCCATTTGTCGGATGAATAAAAGAAAGATGCGCCGCGTGCAGGGCCTGCCGGTTAAATTCTTTTAGACGGGCTTTCAACTGGGGATCGGCAATAACGCGGATTTTAGTAGAGTTGCCGTAAACCGCGTCACCGATAACCGGATAACCGAAATCAGACAAATGCACACGAATTTGATGAGTGCGTCCGGTTTTGATTTCCACCTCCAGCAGAGTTGCCACGCCGTAACGTTCGCTCACTTTCCAAAAGGTGAGTGCGTCTTTACCCCGCTTGGTTTTTGTAGACATCTTCTTACGGTCAATAGTGTGTCTGCCCACCGGCTTTACGATTTCTCCCTGATTGTCTTTCATATCACCCCAGACCAGTGCCAGATATTTTTTTTGCACCTCATGCTTTTCAAATTGATATGATAAATGACGATGCGCGTCATCCGATTTTGCCGCCACAATCAGGCCGGAGGTATCTTTATCCAGCCGATGGACAATTCCCGGCCGCAAAACACCGCCGATTCCCGATAGATCATGGCAGTGATACAACAGAGCGTTGACAAGCGTATTTTGGGGGTTGCCCGGCGCCGGGTGCACCACCATTCCCGCCGGTTTATTGATCACAATAATGGCCTCGTCTTCATAAACGATATCGAGTGGCATTTCCTGTGGCGTGGTCGCAGCTTCCACAGGCGGTCTTTTGGTCAGAATAATAACATCTCCTTCTTTGAGTCTCTGACTCACTTTAGGAACTTTGTTATTAACCAGCACATCGTTTTGTTCGATAATTTGTTTGACATGCGAACGGGAAATATCCGCGTCGCTTTGCGATAAAAAGATATCAAGCCTCTGCCTGCAGTGGCTTTTATCTATCGTAAAGTTTAATTTTTCAGGCTGTTTGTTTGAAATGACCAAATTATTACTCCGGTAATTATCTTGCTTTTTTCATAACCTTTTATAAATTATCATACCAGCGAATCCAGCATACGTCGGAATAAACAAGCGATATCCAGTATTCATATTCTCCCTAGAGGAATGAAATTAAAATAAAAGAGAAACTTTCTTAATTGGATATTATTTGTTTCAATCCTTCAATGATGAAGGCAAATTCATCCTCGGCTATGGTCCGCAAATCAATCAATATTTCATCTTTATCCACTCGGACGATTACCGGCACTTCGAGTTTGCGCAATTTTTGTTCCATTTGGCTTGCCGGCATTTTTTTGTTTTTAACGCCGACTAAGATAGTCGGTATCTTTTGCGTGGGTAAAGACCCTCCGCCGGCTGCCGCGAAATCTTCGTGTATAGAAAATTTCAGTGAATCAAAATTTTCCTTTTGCAAATTGTTGATTAGTTTAAGTGCTCGTTTTTTAACCATGGCAACAGATTCGGTCAATGCCTTTAATGATCGTAATTTCTTCACCGCGGCAGCAGGATTAAGATAACGCATTAACGTGGCTTCCAGAGCGGCCAGGGTGAATTTGTCGATTCGGAGCGCGCGGTTTAAGGGGTTTTTCTTGATTTTCTCCAGGACTTCTTTTTTGCCGACAATGATTCCGGCCTGTGGGCCGCCCAGCAATTTATCGCCGCTGAAGGTTACAACATCAACGCCGGTGGACAGGGTTTCGCGAACAGTAGGTTCATGCTCCAGGCCGTATTGGTCTAGGTCTATCAGGCAGCCGCTGCCCAGATCGTCCATAACAGGAATGCCGCGGCTTTTTCCCAGGAGAACCAGAGACTCAATATCCGCTTCTTCGGTAAAGCCGATGATACGGAAATTGCTGGTATGCACTTTTAAAATCAAGCCGGTATAGGCATTGATGGCTTTCTCGTAATCGCCAATACGGGTGCGGTTGGTCGTTCCCACTTCGCGAAGCCTGGATGCGCTTTTATGCATAATTTCCGGAATGCGGAATTCAGAGCCGATTTCAATGAGTTCGCCCCTCGATACTATTGCCTCTTTCCCTTCGGCCAGAGTGTTGAGAACAAGCAAAACAGCCGCGGCATTATTGTTGACAATTAACGCATCCTGCGCCCCGGTAAGAGCGCAAATTAACTTATTTACATGATCGTAGCGCTGTCCGCGCTCACCCTTAACCAAATCATACTCCAGATTGGAATAGCCTCTTCCCACTTCTATAATTTTCTGCAGGGCTTCAGGGCAAAGAGGCGCGCGGCCAAGATTGGTGTGCAGGATGACGCCGGTGCCGTTAACTACACGGCGTAAACTATAGCGGTATAATTCCTTTATTAACCTTTCCACTTCCCGGGCGACAGTCGCCGCGTCAGGACAAGATTCTTCAGGAATATTTTTGAGGGCATTGATCATTTTTTCTCTTAAATCCTGCACAACCGTCCGGCAGGTTTCCTTGACAATGTCGCGCGGCGCCAGATCATAAATATCCTGTTTCTCCAGAAGCAGAAGAACTTCGTCAATTTTCGGCAATTGCTTTAACATTTCTTTATTGAGTTCATTCATAAGCATTACCTCTTGACGAAAGTTATATAATGCTGGCCTCTTTGCGGCAGTAATCGCGGAAATTATTTACGGCGATAAAAAATTCCCGCATCATGATCACCCAAAGATAACGGCCATAAGGAGTCAAATGCAGATAAGGAGGGAAATAACGGAAAGCTCTGACGATTTCAAAGGCGGCTATTTCCTTCCACAAAGTATTTAAAAACTTACCGTTATATTTTTTCTGTAACGCCGTGATATCCAGTTTTGTGCTGAATAATTTCATCATAAAATCATAGTTCATTTGATCATGAAGATCAAATGAACGGGACGCCTGAAGCGGCAGTTTCCCCTGCTCCAGAGAGGCGATATATTTCGCGATGTCAAAAGTATTGGAGTAACATGTTCCGCGCAAATAGCCGATAGCGCCGCTGCCTAAGCCCGCATATTCGTCGTAGTCAACAACATATTCATCAATGAGAGTCTTTTTGTGGGAAAAGCACCAGGCTGAAGAAAAATCATAATTCTTTTCCAGGCGCCTCACTATCAGTTTGTATAATTTCTCTTCGTTTCTGAAATCAACAGCCCCCACGGTTTTCCCCATTATTTCCTGCGTTAAGGCGGAAATCATCAAAGGATAAAAGGTAACCTGTTCCATGTTTAGATTTAGCAGAATGGCTAAATCCGCGTCGAGCATTTCGGATGTTTGTCCGGGAAAATTAAAAATCATATCAGCATTTAAGGTATCGAAACAACCTTGAGTATTTTTAAGCTTCTCCACGATAGTTTCGCCCGAGCCGTATTTGTCATAACGCCCGATTTTTTTAAGCAAATCGTCATTAAAGGTTTGCACTCCCACGGAAAGTCTTTTGACTCCGCTATGTTGTAAAATTTCAATATTATTTGAATTTAAATGATTGGGATTTGTTTCCACGGAAATATCCGTTATAGAAAAAATCTTCCGCGCCAGATTCAGTGTTTCCGCCAGTTCATCAATCAGCACAGTCGGAGTGCCGCCGCCGACATAAATCCCATTGAATTTATAGCCTTTTTCATGATAAATTTCGATTTCCTGGCGCAAAGCTTTAAAATATCTTCTGGTGAAGGTCTCTTCAAAGGCTATCCGGTGAAAGGAACAGTAGGGGCAGAGTTCTTCACAAAAAGGAATGTGCATATAGAGGAGCCGCTGTTTTTCATCATTACAAGAGGGCAATTCCGGCAACGTTCCCTCTTCAAATTTTAACGAGCGGGCAAATTCCCGTTTCGCCATGTAGGTAACAATTTGATTAATCAAGTATAAGTACCTTTTAAATAGATTTCTATAAAATAAGCGTCTATATTGTTTAGCAAAAGACATATGATAATTGCAAGCTACAATTCCTTGAAATAACGAAGAATAGGTGGTAAATGGCTCCAAAATAATATTTCGGTGAAATTTTATGTCCTCCAAAAGAGTTTTAACACTATGGAATGATGAGGGAGAAAACCCGAAGGATACTTCCATCCTGAGAAAAAAATCCGTTGATTTGCCCGTGCCTTTAGATAAAGAATCGCGGGAAATAATTCAGACATTAATAGATTCTTTTTTGGAAAAGGATGATGCTGTAGGACTGGCTGCTCCGCAAATCGGCATCAACAAAAGAGTAATAGTTTTCCGCAGCAAAGGATTTGAAGGAAAAGGAAAAATAAAAAATGCCAGTGATTTCGAAGTCATGGTTAATCCGCGGATAAATCAAGCACGCGGTGAAAAGGTAACAATGCCTGAAGGTTGTCTGTCCTGTCCGGAAATTCAGGTCGAGGTCAGCCGCTTTCCCGAAATTAAAGTGCGCGCTATAGATGCCAAAGGAGAAAAAGTTAACAAAAGGTATCTGGATTATGTTGCCCGTGTTATTCAACATGAAATTGATCATTTGGACGGCAAGTTGATCGTTGATTACGGTGGCGACATGTATTATCCAAAAAGTAAGCAACAATTCTTTGAAAAATTATTTAAATATTAATCCGCTGAAAATTTTGGATTAAATCTTGAAATCTCTTCTTAGTTGTAGTAGTCCTCAAACCGGAAATTAATCCCGCTGCATGGAATTTGGAATCATACTGGGTATGAATGCGCTGTAACACGCGGGAGGTCG
>JBEKJX010000163.1:0-6924 GCA_050011015.1 Smithella sp. | reverse complement strand
TCCTGAGTATCATGCTCATGGAGGCTTTTTTTATTTTAAAGATAACCTCCTTGAAGTGATGCTCATCATTTCAAGGAGGTTTTTTATTTAACGCTAAAATTGTTACAGGAGTCTTATGATTATGGATGCTGCATATTTTTTTCAGATATTGGGAACCACTGGATCATTGATTATGTGCGCCAGCTCTGTTCCGCAGATTATAAAAACATATAGGATGAAATGTGCCGACAATCTGAGCGGTTCATATCTCTTAATTCTTATCACGGGAATGCTGTTGATTCTTTCATATGCTTTATACAGGAAAGATATTGTGTTTATTTTCGGTAATAGTATTTCGCTTGTCTTGACAGGAATCTTAATTGTGCTCCGTCACAAGTATAACGTAAGCACCAAGGGGAATGAAATATTAGATTTGAGATTAAGGAAAATAGAATAGGAAAAATGAAAATAATTTCAAATGAAAAATAATCATAATAATCTTTGTGCTGCGGATATTAAATGATGGGTGAACATATGATTTATTCAAAACTAAAATACGTTTTCCTGTTGTTGATAATGTTTATTCTTGATCCGGAATTATTTATTATAGGATTGCTGCTGTTTTTTCTGAGATTGCAATCATTTATTTGGGGATTTCAATTATCATGCTTATTAACAATAATGGACATACGTAATTTTTTAAAATCTAAAACAACACCGGAGTTGGAACTTTATTCGGATGTGAACAATGCTACGATTGCGACCTTATACGATAATCCCGTGAAATGTGTAACAGTAATAATTCATCCTGCTTTCAACAAAGAGGATTCGTTAATAGTTGAGGAATACGATGACGAGATTATCGCTAAATCCGGGCATAAAAAATGGATTGAAACATTTGAAAAGGGGTTGCCCCGGGAATTAAAAGATGTCATAAAAGACAAAATATATAAAAGGGAGTATTTTGAATGATGGAAGGTAAAAAAGAATTTTATAAGAAAGTTGAGGAAGCTCTGAAGTCAAAGGGGTACGAATATTATGACGGTGACAGAGATATTCTCGGCAAAGGAAAACAGCATGCCAACAAACCTGATTTCATAGCCGTAAAAGATAACAAGGTTTATATCGGAGAAATAAAGTCACCGGCGGAAGGGCCCAAATCCGGTAGCTGGCGACAGATTCAAAACAGCGATACAAAAGAGTTTGCAGCGGTAAGAATGGATGTTGCCAAGCGTGAAAAAGCAGGACTTCTATTACCGGAAATCGGCGGACACGAAATTATTATCTGCGGCCAGATAGCTGATTATGTGCGCAAGATAGGCATCAACTTTGATTTGCCTGAATCAGTTTCCCAAAATGCAGAAATCAGGATGGCCTATTCTATGCCGGAATCGGAAGAACGAAATGTGGAAAAAGCATTGGCAAATTGCGGGAAGAAGGTGCATGATAACATAGATACCGGCAACGGTTCGATCACTTATCTGTTTAGTTAAAGTCTTTTTTATATAAAGGAGATCTATTATAAAATGGAAGGGATTATCAGGTATTGCGTTGTAAAAAAGTATAAAGGCAAGTTAAAAAGAGAGCCTGCTTACACCCATCTTTTTTTCGTTCCGATAGATCCGCTGAAATATATGTATCTTGGTTTAATCGGCAAAGACCTTGACGATGTTCCGAATACATATGCCGCTAAACTGTTGGTTAAATTGCCGGAGGAAATAACGGAAAAAACAATACAGGGAGAACATGAATATTTCGGCAAGAATTTTATCGAAGTTGAAGCTTTAGATTGCACATCATCCAATCCATCGCAAGGCAAGTATATCATCAGTATTCCTCGTACGGGAGATTATATCAGATCGGATTTAGAGATCGAGTATAATCTTGAACTTAGCACAGTTGATATGAGAATTTACATATTAAAGGGAGAGTTAAATCTAGTATCCGAAGATGTAATTACAGAAGATTAATGAATACGGCTGCTCATAAATTGTTATCATGGAGGTTATCATGGCTACGGGTCAATACAGAGTGACTGAAAAAAAATGCGCTACATGTATGTTCTGGGCAGGAGGGCGAACCATTGGCTTGCAAGCATATAAACCATTTTATGTGAATGCGAATGCTGGAAGCGCCGATTGCATTGTCCAGAAAGGAAGAACTTCTTCCGCAGCAACATACTGCCCAAAATGGCAACAGTGGGAGAAACTATTTTGTTCAAAGTAGAGGATTATTATTTGCCGCATTAAATATTTATTCATTGTAAACTGGAGAAATGAAAAATAATGGCTGAAGATGTTCAAAATTTTAGAAATAAATGACTAACCCGATCAATTTTAAATTAACTAATTGAAGGTGGAAACAATGCCTGACGAGACCCATGTATTTACCGCCAGTCGGTTGACTGAGGGAAACCGGCTTTTCCCAGTGCGTATTGAAGTAAATCAAAACCGGGTTACGCGGATTAAGCCTCGAATCGTAGGTTCCAATGAAGAGAGCATTCCGATTTCTAAAGTGGCTTCGGTTAATATACAAACGGGTTTAATATGGTCCGACATCCGAATTGATTCAACAGGAGGAAGCAACCCCATTGTGAGCCATGGACATAGCAAAGAGGACGCGAGAGCCATTCGTGATCTAATTGAAAGACTTCAACAAACCATGCGGTCCTCTCAGGGGGCCTAAGACCTAAATGTCACAGTGGTTGATTTCGGAGAGTGGCTATGCATTATTGATTAAAAGGAAAGAAACATAAGAATTATAATTGTTCAGAAAGGAGGGGTTAGATCATATGGAAGACAAAAAATTACTTGAGGCAGCCTTTGAACTGGTCAAAGTTCTGGACAAAGAGGTAGATGAAAGTCTGCCCAGAGACATTGCAGACATCATAAAGTTTCATTCGAAAGGTGCTGCGGCTGGAGGTGTAGGAGCCGGCTGGATACCAGGTGCCGGAGGAACTGCGGCCATGGTGATTGCGGCAGGCTTTATTTGGACGATGTATGGTCGGATTAACGATAAAATTGACCTGCCTGTTTCTGAGAACATTATTAAGTCGGTTGCCTCTGGTGTTGCAACTAATCTTGCTGCATATGCAGTAGGCTCTTTGGTTGCATCAACGGTAATGTCGTTTTTCCCCGGATTAGGAAGTGTTGGTGCAGCAGCTATTGACGGAGCCATGTGTTATACATTGGCATTGGCATCCGGCTTTGTGTATCTAAAGATACTGACAAAAATTTTTAAAGAGGGCAAAGATCCGACTTCTTTTACAGTGGAAAATCTGAAAAAGGTTGCAAAAGATGTTATTGAAAATGAGGACATCAAAGCAGTGATAAAAGAAGCGAAGGAAGCTTATAAGGCCGCCAAGGAGCGTGGGGAGATTAAGGAAGAATCGAAAACTGACCTTGCCCAGAAATGACGAAGAAAAGGAGAACTCTAACTGACGCAGCATACTGTCCTAAATGGCAGCAATGGGAGAAGTTATTTTTGAAAGTAGTTGATTATTATTTGACTTACTAAATTTGATAAAAATATTACAAAATTCATAACGTTTTTCTTGTTAGCTTTTGGTGTTGCACGATTTGTCGCCAAAGGAAATTAGGTATAAATATAATTGGATGTATGGGCAGAAGGTTTTAATTATCTGCCTTTAATCAGTGATTAAAAAGGAGGGATCATGTCTGGTCAGTATAGGGTAACTGAAAAAAATGTGCCACATGCATGTTCTGGACTGGAAGCAGGACGATAGGATTTCAGGTTTATAAACCGTATTTTGTGAATACGGATTCCGTAAAAGGCGACTGTATAGCGCAAAAAGGAAGGAATTCATCCGCGGCTACATATTGTCCAAAATGGCAACAGTGGGAGAAATTGTTCTGTTCAAAGTAGTTTAAGCAAGGCAATTGTCGATTATTATTTGATGATGTAGTTATCTTATTTATGCAATAAAATATATTGTTAACATGAAAGCTTATAAAAAAGAAATTAATGCTTTTTAAAAATCATATTCACATTTTTATCACTGAGGAGGAATCTTATGGATTGGTTTAAAGTGGGTAGAACTTTAAGAGTTGGATATGAGGCAGCGAAAATAGGGAAAGGGATAATTGAAAACATTCAAGAGAGATCTCAAATGGAAGAATCTCAAAAGAGATCTGAAGTGGAACAATTACGGCGTAAGGAATATGAAGAGAAGCAAAAGATTGATGCGATAGAAAAACTTAAACAGACACCATATTGTATAAAATGCGATAAGGAGTTATCGATTCAGGCAAAATTTTGTAAGCATTGTGGCGGAAATGAATTAATCTCACAATATGATAAAAACAGAATAGAAAGTGAATTTTTTGAAAGACAGAAGTCGGCTGAACTTTTGATAATAAAAATAAAAAGTGAATATAGACAAACAAGTGGATTATTAATATGCCCTAAATGCAAAGCATTATATTCAGACATTGCAATATTCTGCGAAAAATGTGGCACTGCCGTTCAAATAATTACAACAGAAGAAATTATAGATATAATAAAGAAAAATTATTCGGAGTTAATAAAAGGAAATATAGAATTAATAAAATATATTATTGACCATGAAAAAGAAGATATTTTAAAATATCTGCAATTAGATGCCTTTGTATTTCAGTCGGAATATCAAAACTATAAAGAAAGAATATAAAATAAATAAATTACGATTTTATTTTTACATCTAGGCGAGAAATAAAATTCATACACAAGAAAGATTAATTATGGCAAATAAAAGTAATATTATCGTGAGCGGTATCAAGCCGTCTGACTATGCGAATGAAGATGTCATTGTCTTCGAGTCCCGTCTAACCAACGCATATAATCAGATTACAGGCAAAGACAAAGCAGTTAATATTGAGTATCAGGATAAAAAGGAAGTTGTTAAGCCATATCAGGAAATTGATGAGGTTGGAAAACAAGAATCAAAGGTGACGGAAAGGATGGCCGCCTAATGACTATTTACACACCTATTGACAAAACCTCTAAGCAAACACCCTGTTGCCTTAAGTGTGATAAGATCTTATCAACTGAAGCAAAATATTGTACGAATTGTGGTGGAAATGAATTTATTTCTCAGTATGATCGAAATGAATTATTGAAAAATTATGATTATCGCCATCGATCCGTGAAAAGTATAATTGCAAGTGTGAAAGAAGCATATGAAATGTTAAGTCAATCAGTTTTTTGCAACAAATGCGGGGAAATATATGATGATAGCTATAAATTTTGTGAAAAATGCGGCTCTGCCATTCAAATACTTGATGCCAAAGAAATAGTATATAGAATAAAAAAAGTGCATCAAGCACATAAGTTATCCGAGGATTGGATTAAAGTTATTATTGAAAATCAAAGTGAATCTATTTTAAGAACATTGAACCTTGATGGGTTCGTGCTTGAATCGGAATATAAAAAATTCAAACAAAATGAAGATTTCGAATTTACTGACAAAACTGAAATAATATCGGATGATATTGTTGAAATTAAAAGTGAAAAACAAATAAATTATGACTCCATTATCGACCAAGACGGGTTTCGTAAGATTCTTCGTTGTGAAAAACAAACAAATAATGAATCCATTGTCGATGCTGCTTTAAACGGTGACATTAATCTTATTAAAAGGTTGCTCGATAATGGTGCTGATATTGAAGCTAAAGACAAACATGGTCGGACGGCTTTGCTATTGGCTACCGGTAAAGGTCATATGGAAATAGTTAAATTGTTGCTTGATAAGGGAGCAAATATTGAGCAAAAAGATGATTTATCTGGTGCCGTTGCATTAACGTATGCCGCCAGTAAAGGTCATATGGAAATAGTTAAATTGCTGATTGATAGGGGAGCAAATATTGAGCAAAAAGATGATGGTGGTAGCTCTGCACTGATGGCAGCCGCCAGTAAAGGTCATATGGAAATAGTTAAATTGCTGATTGATAGGGGAGTAAATGTACAAGCGAAAAGTAACCGAGGTTATTCTGCGCTTTCTCTAGCTGAAAGTTGGAAGCATAAAGATACCGTTGCATTGCTAAAGACGAAGATTAATCAAGCAGGAAATTTCTCTGATAATAAAATCGATGAACAAACTCAGGGATCAGAGGCAAAAGAGGAAAGAGAAGTGGGGAGAAATATATTACGAAATAAAATCAGTCATTCTTATTCTACCAACGAAAAGGAGCATATATATATTACACCAAATATTAGCGAAGTAAGAATTACAAATTTTCTTAATCAAGTAAAGAGAAGGTTGGATATAAATGTTCATGCTGATAGTGTTTTAGCATTTCATGACAATACTTTATTAGGTAGCGGCAAGGATGGTATGGCTGTAACCAATGAAAGAGTAATAAACATTTCAGGTATCTCGGACCATAAATGGTGGATACTCTTATCGGAGATACAATCTATTGAAACATCAAGATTTGCGCTTAGTGATAAAATTAAAATTAATACTAAACATAACGTTATATTTGAAGCAATTTTTCGTAAGGAAATATTTGTTTCTATTATAAAGGATATTTTGGCAAGTCGTGAAGGTATTATTAATACATAGACATTTCACTTTTTAACTTGCCACTATAAGGATATAAGAAATAGGTAAAAAGTAACACTTATGATAGTTTTGCAACAAATCCGGGGATATCCATGATAAGAAATGTCAAGAGAAAAACGGAGATTTTCCTTGACCTGCCCGGATGCCGCCGGTGGTTAAACAGTATCTGATTAAAATTTTTCTGAATAATAATATTTGAAATGCATGCAACACAAGACAAAATCTGATATATAATCCAAAATATTGTTGTGCTTCTTGGAAACCCAAGAGCTAAGGAATATTTTTCGCTACAATAAAAGAAAGGATTCAATGAATGCAATTATGGAAAAAAGAGAAAAAATCGAAACTGCTATTGACGATTTCATAAGAGGAGGAATCTATAG